>JBEIFO010000183.1:0-4847 GCA_040382375.1 Crocinitomicaceae bacterium | reverse complement strand
CACTAGTTCCAACAACACTAGTTCAAACAACGACGGTTCAAACAACGCCAGTTCTAACAACGCTAGTTCTAACAACGACGGTTCTAACAACGCTAGTTCCAACAACGCAAGTTCTAACAACGCCAGTTCAAAAACTTTCACTGCAGCAGAAACTGTAATTATAAACAGCCCTGGACAGTCGAATTATCAGGATGAAAATATTTTTGAAGAACTTAAAAACGACAGTGTTGAAATTTCCAACCGTATAGAAATTGAAAAACTCTACACTGAAATCGAGGCAATCAATCGCAGAATAAAAAGTGAAACCGCACCTGAGAAAATTGCCGAATTGACTGAACAACGGAATCAACTGATGTATCAGAAAATGCAAGAAGAGGATAAGAACTCAGAACAGATAGCAGAGCACAACTCAATTGCACTTATTGATCTTCAAACGGCCTGGAAAAACAACATCTCTGCTCCAACGAGCAATGCAACCTCGGAGGACAAGAAGGCATACGACACAGCGGTTTCCTATATGAAAGAGGCCAGCACGCTTCGTGCAGCAGCAAAAACAGAAACTGATTTCTTTGAGCGATATGCAAAGAATGCTCGTGCCTTTGCGCTCGAACGAAATGCCAAAAACGAATTGCAATTTTTGGTAGAAAAGACCACTCCATCTGCTAACACCGCAAGTTCCAACAACGCTAGTTCTAACAACGCAAGTTCCAACAACGCTAGTTCTAACAACGCTAGTTCCAACAACGCTAGTTCCAACAACGCCAGTTCCAACAACGCAAGTTCTAACAACGCAAGTTCCAACAACGCAAGTTCCAACAACGCCAGTTCTAACAACGCTAGTTCTAACAACGCAAGTTCCAACAACGCCAGTTCTAACAACGCTAGTTCTAACAACGCAAGTTCCAACAACGCCAGTTCCAACAACGCTAGTTCCAACAACGCAAGTTCTAACAACGCTAGTTCCAACAAGGCAAGTTCATTCACAAGTATTCCTGCGATCATTCAAAAAACACTTTATCAAAAGCAAACTGTATCGGCTTATAGCGACGCGAATCCTATTCCAATTGGGTTACCGCTTCCCGAAGGATCATTTTACACCATTCAAGTGGGTGCCTTCCGAATACCTGTTGCAAACAACACTTTTAGTCAATTCGCTCCTGTGTATGCAGAACGTCAAACGAATGGCTTCATTCGTTACAGCACTGGATTTTTCTCGTCATATACTGAGGCCATTCAAGCGCGAAACGAAATACGTCAGATGGGTTATTCAGATGCATTTATTGTTGCTTATAAAAATCGCGAACGTGTTCGTTACAGTGATCTAATGACCGCATCTGAACGGGCAAATTCAAATAGCACCAACGCGGCTTCAACCAATACGACCCCCGCTCCTATTGTCACTCCTAACACTAATTTGGATGTTAATTACTATTCCGACCCGTTAGCCGTAAGTGCCAATCTAATCGAAACAACTGAGGGTATATTCTTCACTGTTCAGGTGGGTGTTTATGCTAAACCTTCACGAAATAAAATCTTAAATACATACTCCGATTTACACGTTGAAAAACTTTCGAACGGGCTAATTCGTTATACAAGCGGTAAATTCCAAAGCATAGCAGATGTCATTAAGCAGCGTGATTTTGTTCGTGCCAATGGAATTCCAGATGCTTTTATAACGGCCTATAAAAACGGCAAGCGCATTACAGTTCCGGAAGCGAAAAAAGAATTGGGAATTCAATAACAGATATGGAAATAATCTTCCTTTGAATTGAATTCAATGCTATTCACTTAACTTTGGGGTAACATAGTTGATGAAAATGAAAACCTTGAAAATATTGTTCTGTTTTTTGATTGTTCCATTCTTCGGAAGTGCTCAACTCCAGTTGAATGAAATTTTGGCTTCGAACAATTCAAATCAGATGGACGAGTTTTTTGAATTCGACGATTGGATTGAAATCTACAATCCAGGGGGAATTATTAATCTAGCAGGTTATTATTTATCTGACGACCCCTTGCTTTTAACAAAGCATCAAATTCCTGCGACTGATCCAGGCGCAACGATAATGCTTCCTGGAAGCTTCAAGGTAGTCTTCGCCGACAATGACAATTTAACACAAGGAGCGCTGCATCTAAACTTCACATTGAGTTCGAATGGCGAACATGTATTTTTAACTGCGCCTGATGGTGTAACTATTATTGACAGCATTTCATACCCCCAAATGGCTTCGGATATTAGTTACGGACGTGCTTGCGAAGCATGTACAACCTGGCAATATTTTAATAATGTTACCTACTCTACTCCTAATTTAGAACTTCCTCAAACTTCAGAATTACTTTTCTTAAATGAAGTTCAACCCGAGAACACTGGAATCTATCATGATCCCGAATTTGAATATGACCCTTGGATTGAAATTTACAATCCAAATTCGTTTCAAGTGAATTTGGGTGGATATTATCTTAGCGTTGACGGAACTCCTTCACAATGGCTTATTCCTACCAACGAACCCTACAATACTGTAATTGCTCCAAATAGTTTCAAAGTTTTTTGGTGTGACAACGATCTAACTTTTGGCGCAACACACACACCTATTGTTTTAAATCCTGCAGGAGGCACGGCTTCACTTACTGGTCCCGATGGAATAACTCCTGTAAGTTCACTCGCATGGGGAGCTCTTTCTGCAGGCCAAAGCGCTGGGTGCACAACAGACGGCGCACCTTCTATCACAACCTTTAATCCGGCTACTCCGATAAACAGCAACACCTTAATCTTCATAACTCCAAAACCTGTTGTTATTAATGAAGTTATGGCAGATAACATTTTAACATTCGCGGATAACTATGGACAATTCGATGATTGGGTTGAAATTTATAATCCATTGAACTACGATGTAAGTCTAGCCGGCTACTTCTTGAGTGACGACAGCAATAATCCAAGAAGGTGGCAAATACCAGCAACATTCGTAGATAGTGTCACGGTACCAAGTCTAGGATGGCTCACTTTTTTTATTGACGACAGTGGTTCACAAGGGGTACGACACGCAAGCTTTAATTTAAATAACAACAATGAGTTTATTGGATTGTACAGTCCGGATGGATTAACCCGTGTAGATGAAATCGCATGGGTGCACATGGATGCCGACACGAGTCTTGGTCGACTTACAGACGGAAGCCCTGAATGGGTAAACTTCATCGTCACTACCCCTGATTTCTCCAATAACCAGGGTGTCATAAGCGTTCAAGAAATGAATGCCTCTGAAAAAATATTTTCAGTTTACCCTAACCCAACCAGAGGCATTGTACAATGCTCGAAGAAAAGCAACATTCGCGTTTACTCTATTCAAGGGAATTTAGTTGAAACCTTCTACGGTGTATTGCAAATTAATTTCAGCAACTACGGCGCTGGAATTTATTTGGTAACAGATGAAGAAGGAAATAAACTGAGAATTATTAAAGAATAAATTAATCGGGGTGAATAATCATTCACCGCGATTAATTATTCAACTCCCATGTATTTATGAATTTGAAGACCCACACGCCAGTGTGGGTTTTTTAGTACCCATTCGAAAATCAGCGGTAACATAACTTCTCGCTTATCCCATTCAGGTTGCATAAACCACATTGCATGTTCATTCATACGCGCAGACAATTCATGAGACCATTCAATGTCTGACTTGTGATTAATCACTACTTTCAATTCATTGGCTAGTTGGAAATATTCTTCCAAAGGCGCCTTAAATTTTTTGGGTGAGAAGGTAATCCAATCGAAAAGTCCAGTTAATTTTTGAGTGCCACTTGTTTCCAGATGAATGCGCATTCCTTCATTTCGAAGTGCCTCTGTCAATGGCGATAAATCATGCATCGTAGGCTCTCCACCCGTAACAATGACCACTTTCACTCCACTTCCAACAGCCGCTTCAACAAGGGAATCTAAAGATAAAAGCGGATGCTTTTCTTTATCCCAACTTTCCTTAACGTCGCACCAAACACAACCAACGTCGCATCCAGCCAATCGAATAAAAAAACTCGGAACACCTGTGTGAACGCCTTCACCTTGAACACTGGTGAAGGTTTCCATAACTGGATATTTCACTTCAGAACTCACGCCTTAATTTTTCCAATTAAATCGTAATGCTCTGCATTAACAATTTCTATGTCGGCAAAATCACCCACACGCAAATATCCTTCAGACTTAGGAATAACCACTTCATTGTCTACTTCCGGGGAATCGAACTCGGTGCGGCCTATATAATAATCGCCTTCCATTTTATCTATTAAAACCTTGTAGGTTTTTCCAATTTTGGCTTCATTCAATTCCAACGAAATGTGCGATTGTACTTCCATAATTTCATCAGCCCGCTTCTTCTTCGTTTTCGCTGAAACATCGTCTTTCAAAACAAAGGCAGAAGTATTCTCTTCATGGCTGTAGGTGAACACACCCAAACGTTCGAAGCGCGATTGCTCTATCCACTTCAACAACTCTTTGTGATCGGCAGGGGTTTCCCCGGGAAATCCAGTAATCAAGGTCGTACGAATTGCAATATCCGGAACTTTCATGCGAATGTCTTGAAGAAGTGCATCGGTCTTCTCTCTCGTTATGCCGCGCTTCATGGCTTGCAACATCTTTGTTGTTCCATGTTGAAGGGGCATATCTAAATACTTACAAATGTTGTCTCGTTCGTTCATCACGTCTAACACATCCATTGGAAATCCACTTGGAAAAGCATACTGAAGTCGAATCCAATCGATCCCCTCCACATCTGAAAGACGCTTCAACAATTCTGAAAGTGTGCGTTTCTTTTCAATGTCTAATCCGTAAAAAGTTAAATCTTGAGCAATGAGCACCAATT
>JBEIFO010000182.1:0-4863 GCA_040382375.1 Crocinitomicaceae bacterium | reverse complement strand
CGCTCTTGCTACAGCCACGCGCTGACGCTGTCCGCCTGAGAGTTCGTTCGGTCTGTGTTTTATTCGATCGCCTAGTCCAACTTGTTCCAAGACCTCTTTGGCTTTCTTCAACCGCTCGGCTTCAGGTATGCCCGCATACACAAGGGGCAACGCCACGTTTTGGAGGGCAGTTAGCCTTGGAAGTAGGTTAAAGGTTTGAAAGACAAAACCTATTTCTTTGTTTCGAATGGCTGCCAATTCGCTGTCTGACAGTTGAGCCACATTGGGACCGTTCAGAAAATATTCTCCAGAAGTAGGAGTGTCTAAACACCCGATAATATTCATGAGCGTAGATTTTCCTGATCCTGAAGGGCCCATTAAAGCTACATACTCGTTTTTTTGAATGGTTAGATTTATTCCGTTGAGGGCGCGCACGGTTTCTTCACCAATGGTATAGAAACGGGTAAGGTTTTCAATGCGTATGACTTCGTGCATGGGGCAAAACTAACGAGGATTTGTTATATTTGAGGAATAAACCTACCGAGGCAACTTCAAATAGAAGAATGTTGTCATTGAGTAAGAAATATTCTAGAATGAAAAAAATACTATTTGTATTCGTTGTGTTAATTAGTCAACTCGCGAATGCGCAAGTTGCTGTGACCTACGTGACTGCTGATCAAGCCGTTCAAACTTTGTTGGGCCCTGGGGTAACTTACGCTAATCCTGCTTTCACAGGTTTGCCTTCTCAATTGGGTCAGATGACAGGAAATACAGATGCAAATTTTCAGATTGCTGAGGGTGTTGTAATTGGTTGTTCAGATGCACAGGATATTGTATTGAATTACTTTGGTGCAGCAATAACGCCGAACATAGCTGGTGATCCGGATCTTTTATCAGTTGCAAATTCAGTTCCCCCTTTAATTGGACAGGGCTTCACGGTAGGTTCAGTAAATAATATTGCTTCTTTGGAGTTTGATTTTGTTGCAATTGGGGATAGCCTAAACTTCAACTATATTTTTGGCTCAGATGAATATTTGACATGGGTGAACAGCCAATTCAACGACGTCTTTGCATTCTTCCTAAGTGGCCCTGGAATTACAGGTCCGTATGCTAGTCCTGCCGCATTCCCAGGTGGCTCGGTGAATATTGCCATTGTTCCGCAGTCAGTGCCGCCTTTGCCAATTACAATTAGTTCGGTTAACAATGTGATAAACGCTCCTTATTACGTTGACAATGGTCCGGGTTTGATTCCAATTAACTTGAATGGTTTTACCGTTAAAATTGCTGCACAGTATGACTTGACTTGTGGAGAGACTTATCACATTCGTTTAGCTATTGCAAACGGATCTGACCAAGCTTTGAAGTCCGATGTAATTATTGAAGCAGGTTCATTTACCACCGGAACTGACAATGCAGGAATTTCCTCAAGTGTTGTAAACCCGGCTCCGAATATTCCACCAAACTCAGTTTTGGAAGGATGCGTGAATGGGCAGATTACATTTAACTTTCCTGATTGCTTGGCTCAAGGAGATACGGTTAATCTCATTTTCGGTGGAACAGCAACTTACCTAGATGATTATCATACCAATGGAGTTACACAGTTTGTGGTTGCTGATACTAGTTTTGTCATAGATATTATAACCATTCCGGATAATATTTTTGAAGGTACAGAAACAATTACGATTAGCTGCAGCTATTTGTGCGAAGGCGCTTGTGACTCTGTTTCAGTCAGCGCTTCGTTGGACTTACTTGATTATGCGGGTATGTTTGTTGCTGCAACCGAGGATTCTTTGCTTTGCCCCGGAATATCTTTAACGGTTAATCCCGGAGCACAGGGCGGCTGGCCTCCATACACCTATTCTTGGTCGAACGGACAAGCTGGACCCACTCAAACTTTTTCGCAAGGATCGGCTGGAACGTATTCATACACATTCTCTGATTACTGTGGTTCTTCGTTTACAGATGACTTCATCATAACAGAACCACCTGTATTTGGATTCGCTACTGCGCAAGATTTATGCGCTGGAATTGAATCGGAATTGTTGGTTTATGGCGGATTGGAACCTTACGTTTATCAATTCGATGTATTGTCTATGCTGTTGAATCCGCTAACAAACACCATTACGGGAATAGCGAACAACGCTTCTGATGTTATCATTACAGATGCTTGTAACCAACAAGCAATTGTTCCATTCATTATAACTGTTTGTGATACGCATGAGCCAAATTTATTGTTGATTAATGCAGATGATTATGACAACGAGCACTTCAAGATTCAAGGTTTAGAGAGCTTCCCGAATAGTCAGGTACGTATTTATAATCGTTGGGGCACCATGATTTATGAGTCTTTGAATTACAGCAATCTTAGTGCTTGGGATGGAACAGATGCAGAAGATGGCGTTTACTTCTGGGTGTTCAATCGTTCAGATGGAGTTAACCGCGAAGGTTACTTCCATGTCATGCACAAGAAGCCTTAATCGGAAGAATTTGAAAAGAAAACCTCAGAGAAATCTGAGGTTTTTTATTTTAAGTCTTTTCTTTGTACAACTTTTGCATGTGATTTAGTGTCAAGTACTCATAAACCAGACTATGAAAAATTTATATTTAGGATTGATTTTCGCTTTTTTGATCAGTGAATTATCTGTCAAGGCGCAATTAACTGTAGACTCTTCTCAACCGATAAATTTGGTTATTCAGAATTTGCTCGGTCCGAATGTTCAATTCAGCAATGTGACGTTTAGCGGTGGCGCTGATCAAATTGGATTATTCAATTCAACAACAAGCAACTTGCCTTTTCCAACCGGAGTAATTATGGGGACGGGCGGTATTTCGAATGCCATTGGTCCGAATGATTCTGGAAGCAGCAGCATTACTGGAGGAAACTTTGGGGCGACAGATACGGATTTAAACGCTTTGGATGGATTAACGCACAACGATGCGGCAATTCTAGAGTTTGATTTTATTTCGACGGGAACCTCGATTTCATTTGATTATGTTTTTGCTTCTGAAGAGTATCCGGAATATTCTGGCGCGGGTTCGTGCGGCGACGTAAGTGATGTATTTGGCTTTTTTCTTTCTGGTCCTGGAATTGCCGGCCCATTCAGCAATGCCGCAGATAACATTGCACTTATTCCGGGAACTACTCAGTTCGTTTCCATCAATAACTTGAATGCCGGTTGCGACGGATTAGCTGTCCCTGGTGGTGCTAATTGTAACTATTGCCAATTTTACATTAACAACGGAAATGGTCTTACCGCTCCTTTCAATACAGACCCCAACTATATTCAATACGACGGATTGACTGTTGTCCTTACCGCGGTATACGAGAACTTAGAATGTGGACAAACCTACCACATTAAATTGGCCATTGCTGACGTTTCTGATACAGCATTTGATTCGGCTGTATTCTTAAAAGAAGGTAGTTTTAATGTGGGTGGAAGTTTAATTGAATCGGTGGCGGTGACGAATCCCGGAGTAAGTCCGATCCCTGGTTTTCCAGCAAATTCTATATTAGAAGGAGACGGCTGTTACAACGGTCAATTCGTGATTACACCTCCGCCATGTCTTTTAGAGAACGATACCATTCAACTTATCTTCTCTGGAACAGCAACGTTAAATGAAGATTACAATACAAACGGAGTAACTGAGATTATTTTATTTCCAGGAGTTTCTGACACGTTATTTGTGAACGGAATAATTGATAATCTTGTAGAGGGAACTCAAACCGTGACTTTTGGAAATATAACTGCTGGATATGAAACCATTGAAATAGGTTTTATCTATTTTAATCCAACAACTCAGTTACAAGACACCGCTACTGCGTACTTGAATCTTGTGGATTATGTGCCAACTGAATTGGCTCCTGTTACCGACATCTTAAACCTCTGTCCAAACGCTGTTGTGCCGGTTAATGCAACTTCGTTAATCTCGAATGGCGTTCCGAATTACGTATTCAATTGGCAAGATTCTACGGGTGCAACAATTGGGACAAATCCAACCCAAGTATTTGCAGTCGGCAGTGCTGGAAATTATGAATTAACCATTACCGATTTCTGTGGAAATTCAGACTCTTCCTTATTTCTAATTACTGAACCCCCTGCTATTGTTTTCGCTGGCCCTCAAGACTTGTGCACGGGTATTGATTCTGACGTTTTGGTTTCAGGTGGTCTAGAACCCTATGTTTTTTCGCCATCTACCCCAACGGCATTCGTTGTGAATGCGATTACCAATTCAGTTTTCGGCACCGCGGGTGGAACGTACGACATGACTGTAACAGATGCGTGTAATCAATCAGGTGTTGTTCCATTTATTTTAACCGTATGTGATACCGAGGAACCAAATATTCTTTTGATCAATGCAGATGAATACGACAATGAAAGTTTTATCATTCAAGGATTGGAGAGCTTTCCAAATAGCCAATTAAGGATTTTCAATCGGTGGGGAGGATTGATGTATGAGTCGATTAATTACAGCAACGACAATCCTTGGAACGGAACAGATGTTGAAGATGGCGTATACTTCTGGATATTCAATCGTTCAGACGGAATTAGCAGAGAAGGATATGTGCATGTGATGCACAAGAAGCCTTAATCGAATAGAGAAAATTAGATCAATGAAACCCCAGACATTGTTTGGGGTTTTTCTATTCCCAAAAGTTCGAGTACGGTGGGTGCTATGTCTGCTAATTTTCCGTTGTTCACTTTTGTAATTTCTTTGTCTACAATCCACACGGGAACGGGGTTGGTGGTGTGCGCTGTATTCGGCGAGCCGTCTTCGTTTACTGCGCAGTCTGCGTTGCCGTGATCGGCAATAACGATTAAGGAATATCCTAGTTCAATAGCCGTCTCTGCAACTTGCTTCAAGCAGGCATCGGTTGTTTCAATG
>JBEIFO010000181.1:0-4891 GCA_040382375.1 Crocinitomicaceae bacterium | reverse complement strand
GGCTTGCTGTAGGCCTCTTTCAACATACTTGATTCAAAACATTGTGGAGTTTGAATGCGTTTGTACAACGAACGATCGACACTTCTATTGAGGACCCCGTGCACTTCGCGAATGGAATCGTTGATGGGAATGGCGGGTACTACAGCGTTGTGTTCATTCAATGTGTTGAAGCAACGCGTGAGTGTTTCGTGCGACACAAGTGGACGCACTGCGTCGTGAATTGCAATGTATAGAACGTCCGCAGAGACGGCTTCAA
This sequence comes from Crocinitomicaceae bacterium, assembly GCA_040382375.1. Lineage (GTDB taxonomy): Bacteria > Bacteroidota > Bacteroidia > Flavobacteriales_D > Sanyastnellaceae > CAIZGX01. The sequence continues at coordinate 4,635 of JBEIFO010000181.1, read as the reverse complement.
TGCCGTTTTTCACACTGTGAAATCGTTCTTCTCCTCCAGCAACGACAGTGTGTTCAGGAACCTCTTCAAACTGAAGACACAGGTCTTTCCAGAAAGAAATATAGTCGTGATGCATAACCACAATCATTTCGAAATTTCGATTGAATGAAAAGAAATTTCGAAGGGTATGAATAAGAATGGGTGTGTTATTGAGTGTAAGGAATTGCTTCGGAAGGGGGCTTCCCATGCGGGTTCCCGTTCCGCCTGCGACAAAAATGACTGCTTGTTTCGCTGTGTTCATTGCGCAAAAATTAATCTTCGAGATGCGTTGGATATATCACCTCGTTTGCTGGAATGGTAGCGTTTACGCGCTTTCCAACCACTAAATTTCGTTGTGCCCATTTGAAACCGTCGCCTGGAGAAAGCATGCACAAATCGGATTCTTCGATAATTTTTCCGGAAGGAATTTCATGAACTGCGGCAATGCTGCGCTCTAGTTTCAAGCGAGCTGCAGCCACTGAATCTTCGATTTTCATTTCCACTTCACCCATAGAAAGTTCAAGTTCACGAATGTCGCGTACCATGCGACGAATGCCTTCAGGGCCAAGCGATCCGCGTTGGTCGGTGCCCTTCAAATTACGATCGGTGGTGATGTGTTTTTCAATGATTGTCGCACCCATTGCAACGGCGGCAACCGGAGTGAAAATTCCGAGGGTGTGGTCGCTGAAACCAATGTTGTAATTGGGGTAGTTCGCTTGTAAAAAACGAATCGTATTGAGGTTCACATTCTTCGGCTGCGTAGGATATTCCGAGGTGCAGTGAAGTATGCTAATGTTTGAATGGTAGTTTGAAATGACGTCTAACGCCTGATCGAGCTCTTCCTTTCCTGCCATTCCGGTTGAGAGAATGATTGGAATTTTAGTTTCCGCTAGAGCAGCGAGCAAAGGCAAATTGGTTAAGTCACGACTTGCCACTTTCAGATAGTCTGGCGTAAATCGTTTCAATAAAGAAAGACATCCGCGTGCGCAAAGTGTTTCTACAAAATCGAGTCCTTTTGCTTTGGCGTAGTGAAACAACTCTTCGTGTTGTTCGTCGTTCAGCTCAAGAAAAGCGCGGTGTTCGCCGTAGGTAGCGCCGAAGGAATGCGGACTGTTATACGGAGCATTCATTTGCGACTGACTGAGTTCTTCGTTCAAGTCGCGCTTCGTAAACTTCACGGCGTTCATGGGTTTCAGAGAAAGCTGAAAATAATCTTCAACGACGGGTTGCGCTGCGAGATCGATGATCTCCTTCGCCAATTCAACTGAACCGTTGTGGTTTTGTCCTATTTCTCCGATTATGTAGGTCACTTTACAAATATACACGATTCACGAAGTGAAAGATGTTGCACAAGATTCACGAAGTGAAAGATGTTGCACAAGATGCCGTTGGCAAGATTCTGTGAAAGATGTTGCACAAGATTCACGAAGTGAAAGATGTTGCACAAGATGCCGTTGGCAAGATTCTGCGAAAGATGCTTCGCAAGGAGCCTGAGGCTAGGGTGAGAGATCAACGCTTAAACAACGGAACCGTTGAACACGGTTCGCCGTACATGATGCGGTTGGCGACGGGCTGCAGTTTTTGAGAAAGTTGAATGTAGACTTCTTCTGTCAAACGAAGCGAAGTGCAGCCTTTGATAACAACATTTTTATCTTTAAATTTTGAAAGATCAAGTTGTTGAATAAAGGCAATCGCTCTTAACGTGTCTAAATTTTCTGGAGTTGAAAAATGACACTTTGCATTCACTTCAGAAAGTTTCAAAGCCAATAGCATAAAGGCCCAAACGGGTATAATGGCGTCTACCGAACAGTAAATGGCTACAATTTTATTGGCGTATTCTGTAGTATTCAGAGTTGAAACAAATTCACGAAAGTCCTTTTCCTTCAACGCTATTCCTTGCCACAATTGCGGGGCTATATCAATGGTCGCACCTGCAAACGCTTCTACTTCTTCAGCTATATCTAGCGTAATGAGTTTACTATTTGCAACTTTGTTTTCTATCATGGTTCAAAAGTACTTGATTCTGATGAAAGATTTGTTTAAAGATGCCGGAGGCAAGATTCTGCGAAAGATGACAAGCAAGAAGCCGAATGCAAGATTCTGCGAAAGATGACAAGCAAGAAGCCTGCGGCTAAGCCAAGCACTTGCGAAGCACCTTCGGAACGACCTTGCTCAGCATCTTGAAACGAATTTTAATTCGCGAATCTTTCACTCACAAAATTCCAATTCACAACAGTGAAAATGGCAGTTAGATAATCTGCACGCTTGTTCTGATATTTCAAGTAGTACGCGTGTTCCCAAACGTCGATGCCGAGGATTGGAGTGCTTGGTTTGTCTACTACTTTCGACATTAACGGATTGTCTTGATTAGCGGTTGAAGTCACGAAAAGCACGCCCTTCGCGTCTTTGCACAACCACACCCATCCGCTGCCGAAGCGAGCTTTGCCTTCGTCGGTCATGAGTTTTTTGAGGTTGTCCATACCGCCTAAATCGCGTTGAATAGCTGCTGCCAATTCTTTGCTCGGCTCTCCGGCTGTGCTTGGGGCTGCTAAACAATTCCAGAAAAAACTGTGGTTGAAATGTCCACCTCCGTTGTTGCGAATGGCCATGTCTTTCGGATCAATGGCCGCGCACAACTGCTCAATGTTCAGCTTCGCATATTTCTGATTGGCTTCCAACTTCATGGCCGCATTCAAATTCGTTACATACGCCAGGTGGTGCTTGTCGTGATGAATGTGCATGGTCTCGGCATCAATAGCGGGTTCCAAGGCCTCATAGGCATAAGGTAATTCAGGAACAGTCCAGTCTTGAGCGAAGCTCATTGTTCCACAAAAAAGAAAACCTAAAGCAAGCAACAAATTCTTCATAGTTATCGTTATTAAATCGTTCGAACAAACGGTTGTGAGTTACTTCACAACTCCTTCCCAAAAGTAGTTCATACACCGTGTACTTTTAAATTAAGAATGGAAGAAGTAAAAGAGATAGAAGGGGGACCGGTTCTTCAGGAAAAAAAACCAGTTTCAGCACGCAGAAAGTGGCTGAAGCGAATTTTCATTGGCCTCTTCGCCTTGGTCACGCTATTATTTTCCGCAATAGTTCTTGCAGTTACCGTTTACGAAGATGAAATTGTAACCTACGCCCTTCAAACTGTTCAACAAAATTTAAAAACAAAGTCGAGCATTCGCGAAGCTGACTTAACACTCTGGAATAATTTTCCATCTGTATCTATTCGATTCAAAGAGGTTTATGTAGAAGAAAATTCCGAAGTACACGATACACTTTTATTTGCGAAAGAATTGTACTTGTCTTTCGACATTATTGATCTGTTCAACGGGAATTACAACATTGATGAGATTGAAGCGAAAGAAGGTTCGTTAAACATGCGTGTAAACAGCAAAGGCATGATGAACTGGGACGTATGGAAGCCCGACACCTCTTCCACCCCAAATGAAAAATTCAAAATACATCTTGAGGAGATTATTGGGGAAAACATTTCCTATCTGTATGAAGACGAACAAGGAAAAACATTTGTAGATGTCAAGTTCAAGGAATTGAATGCCTCCGGCAATTTCAATGAAAAACAATTTCTTCTCGACATAGAAACGGCGGCGCACATGAACGTGTTTTATGCAGGGGAAACTGAAATGCTTCGCCAGCGAAATATTGGACTTGATTCTAAAATGCAAGTGAATCTTGATAACAACACCTTTGTGATTGAGACAGCGGAATTGCTGCTAGAAGAAGTGCCGTTAAATGTCACCGGGAGCTTGGATTACGGCGAACATCCGAGCATTGATTTGCACATTGCCGAAACCGAACTTGAGTTGAAAGAAGGAATCTTGTTGCTTCCTAACGCTATGCAAGTTCAGCTGCGGCCCTATGCTCCGTCTGGAAATGCGCATTTCAATTTCGATATGAGCGGCCCGTTCGAAAACCTTTCCATTGCCTCTAAATTCTCTGTGAAAGGCGGAGAATTGGTTGAAATAAATTCGGGTGTTGAATTACATGCTATAGATCTGAATGCAAATTATATTTCGAAAGGAGGAATGGACAGCGTGACCATTTCAAATTTCCAATCGCAACTCGGAATGGGAACTTTAAGTTGTAACGGAAGTATTCGTGACTTAAACGATCCTGTCTTGAACTTGTCGGTGAGTGCAGAAACGAATTTGAACGAAGTAAAAGGATTTTTCGGTTGGGATTCGTTGGCTGTTTGTGACGGACAAATTTCAGCACAATCATTCATTCGCGGAAAGATTGCATTTCAAGAAGCCGACAGCACCTTCGACTGGTCACAATTGCATTTGAATGGAAAGGCCCAAGTTACAGAAGGGAGCTTTCAATGGGCAGCATCCAATGGCTTGTTTAAAAACATTAACGGTGTGTTCTTATTGAACGGATCCGATGCGCGGGTTGAGCAGTTGAACTTCAACCTAAACGATAACAATTGTAATTTTTCAGGAGATTTTTATTCTGTAATTCCCTACTTCACTTCAGACAATTCCGCATTAACCATTCAGGCGAATTTGTATTCGAACAAGCTCGATCTTGAAAAACTTTTAACAGCAGCTGGAAATACTGAAAGCGATATGAAACTTGCTCTTCCTTCTTCCATTC
>JBEIFO010000180.1:0-4899 GCA_040382375.1 Crocinitomicaceae bacterium | reverse complement strand
TAATTCCCTACTTCACTTCAGACAATTCCGCATTAACCATTCAGGCGAATTTGTATTCGAACAAGCTCGATCTTGAAAAACTTTTAACAGCAGCTGGAAATACTGAAAGCGATATGAAACTTGCTCTTCCTTCTTCCATTCAACTTCATTTAACAGCGCAGATAGACCAGTTTTTATTCAAATCGTTCAATGCATCCAACATCAAAGGAACATTGGATTACGCAAATGGCATTTTACAAATTTCTCCCCTTCAACTGAGCATGGCCAATGGCGAAGTAGCTGCGAATTTCGGTTTATCACCATCGGCCGATGGGCAGTTCGCATTAACGTGCCAAGGATCATTGAACAACATAGACATTCAGCAGGCCTTCGGATTGTTTGACAATTTTGGGCAGTCGTATCTCACGCAGAACAACATCAAAGGAAACGCAACGGTACTGGTTGATTTCCAAACTACACTCGGCGCAGATTTATCTGTTCTTCCGAACACCATAAAATCTGACTTGCAAGTGAATATTGAAAACGGTGAACTGAATGATGTTTCTTCGTTTCAATATATGATTACGTACATCAAAGGAAACAAATGGATAGCGCCATTTGTGAAGGAAGATGACTTCGCGGAAAAGCTTCGACACATTAAATTCTCGACCTTGCAAAATTCCATTCACATTGAAAATTCCAACATCACATTCCCATTGATGGACATTGAGTCGAGTGCGATGTCTATTACCATGGAGGGCACGCACAGTTTCGACAATGTATTGGATTATCGGCTGGGCTTCGATTTGAAGGAGATGTTGCTGAATGCCTCTAGCACTGAAGGAGACAAGAGCGGAAGACAAATTTATTTGTACATGCGCGGCCCCATAGATAATCTCGAATTCGGTTTAGATAAAGATGCTTTGCGCAGCGATCGCGTGAGTGCTAAATTGGTTCAAAAAGAAAAATTAAATCGAATTTTTAACAACGCCTTCGGCTTGCGAAAAGATCGCGACACTCCACGAGAGCCTTTATTTCCAGGACTTCGAAATGACAAACCGAATGAACCTTCGGTTCCTAAAGCTCCTATTCAAGAACGTATTGCTCCGTATATCAAAGACAATGTATCGCCTGAAGCGAAAGCGGAAAAAGAGAAGAAGACACCTAAGTGGCTTCGAGAAAAACAAGAATACGAGGAAGAAGAATGAACTTGCCAGAGGCCTTTGTCAACCGACTGAAAACGCAATTTCCTAACGAGTGGGAAGCCATGCTTCCCGCTTACGACCGTGAGATTCAGACGTCGGTTTTAACGCATCCGACGAAGTTTAAGAACACTTCCATTAAAGGCAATCCTGTTTCATGGAATGCGCTTGGCTTGTTGTTGGAAGAGCGCCCAAAATTTACATTCGATCCGCACTACCATGCTGGGGCGTATTATTCGCAAGAAGCGAATTCCATGCTCATTGGACATTTATTCGAGCAAGCCATTCAAGAAATTGAAAATCCTGCCGTGCTTGATCTCTGCGCTGCTCCCGGAGGAAAGAGTTTAATTTACTCTACCCTACTCGGCGAAAACGGCGTGTTGGTTGCGAACGAAGTGATGCCGCAACGCCTGAGCATTCTTCGTGAAAACCTTGACAAATGGGGCATTCCGAATGTCTTCACGTTGGGCATGTATCCGAATAAAATTCCATTCACCCATTGCTTCGATGTGGTGGCAGTAGATGCGCCGTGCAGCGGAGAAGGTTTGTTCCGCAAGCAAGTCGACTATCGCGGTGAATGGAAAGAATCTTTCGCTCACACTTGCGCGGTACGTCAGCATGAAATACTTCAAGAAGCTGTTCGGTTCTTAAAACCAGGCGGATACTTATTGTATTCCACTTGCACCTTCGCTCCAGAAGAAAATGAAGAAATCATTTCGTACTTAACAGATGAGTTTCAACTTGAAAACATTTCGGTTGAAATGAAGAACGAGTGGAATGTAGATGTCGTGAAATGCTCTGCTGGCGAGGGATATCGAATGCTTCCGCACAACACGCCAGGAGAAGGATTCTTTTGCACAATCTTGAAAAAGCCCGAGGGACACCTTGAAAAAATACGTTTCAAACCGAACATGAAAATTGTTCCGCTGAATGCAAAAGAACGCGCCACGGTGAATGCGTTTATTCGCGAAGACGTTGCGCTGGTGAAGAATGAAAAAGGATTGGTTTTTCTCGATACCCTTCAACATACATTCAAAGAAATTTGGCGCGCTTTGCTTCCCAATGCGAATGCGGGAACACTCGTTGGTGAATTCATGAAAGATAAATTCATTCCCGGTCAAGGCATTGCCAACACAGGCATTGAGGCGGGTGATATAAAGAAATTAGAACTTTCGTACGAAGAAGTGATTCGATATTTGAAGAAGGAAGTGATTCAGGTGGAAGCAGAAGCGGGCTTCGTTCTAGTCACCTTCGAACAACAAAACATTGGATTGGGCAAAGTGGTTGGAACCCGCTTGAATAATAACTATCCGAACGAGTGGCGCATTCGTTCTTAAACTTCCTTTTCAGGAAGATGCTTATCGAAATCTTCGATGGCTGGAATGACAGTCTTTGAAAAACGATTCACAGGTTCATACACGATAGAAGCGTCTTTTTGAGATTGTGGAATCATGTGGAATTTATCGTCGAGCGCATGAAGCATGACGAACAGCGAGCTGGTTCCCAATAGATATTTCGCCAACGAAAAAGTGGCTCCCAAGGCCTTGTTCCATTTTTCTCCTCCGCCTTTAATGTTCTTGGAAATAAGTTTTCCGAGGAAGTACATTCCAATGACCACAACTAAAAAGATTCCCAAGAACACGCCTACACGGGTGCTTATTGAACCGTCTGTGGCGCCAATCATAGCTGCTACGGGTTCAGATAAATAAACAGCGGCATATATGCCCACAAAGAAGGCCAAGAATGAAAACAATTCCGAAACGAAACCGTTCATCCATCCGCGCCAAATTGCCCAAACTAAAATGAGCACTAGAATAATATCGAGATAGCTTACCACATCTCGAAGCTAAATCAATTTTCAGGTCGTTCCCTTTTTCAATACACTACTTTTTCACTTTACAATGTTCAACAAATGGAACTCAAGTCTCGTGTTTTTCGCTTTGCTTTGTAGTGTGAACGTACGTCCGAAAAAACACTTAGGTCAGCATTTCCTATTGGATTTGTCTATCTGCGAAAGAATTGCTGAAGCCATTACAGGCGTAGGCGAAACGAAGAAAATTATTGAGGTGGGTCCTGGCACTGGCGCGCTTACTCAGTTCTTAATGAAAATGCCTTACGAGACGTCTGTGGTGGAATTAGACAACGAGTCGGTGGCTTATTTGAATGCTTACTACCCGGCACTTCGCGGAAGAATTTTCGAGGAAGACTTTCTTCGCATGAATCTGAAAGAGAGCTTCGGCGATAATTTTTGTGTAGTTGGAAATTTTCCTTACAACATCTCTTCGCAGATTTTATTCAAAGTTTTAGACGAGTGGGAATGTGTTCCCGAGGTGGTGGGAATGTTTCAAAAAGAAGTGGCAGAGCGCATAGCTTCGGGCCCCGGAAGCAGAGACTACGGCATCTTGTCGGTATTGCTTCAAGCGCATTACGAAATCAAATACCTCTTCACCGTTGAGCCGGAAGTTTTCAATCCTCCACCCAAAGTAAAAAGCGGGGTGTTGCGCATGCAGCGCAGACCAGCGCCATTGGTGACTTCACAACAAAAAGAATTCAAGCAAGTGGTGAAGTTGGCGTTCAATCAGCGCAGAAAAACCATTCGCAATTCGGTGAAGTCGTTGCTTCAACCGGGCATTACCTCGGAGAACGATTTGTTCAACAAGAGACCTGAGCAATTATCGGTTGAACAATTTATTGAATTGACAAGCATTCTATTTCCCAACAAGTAACTCATTCAGCTTAAATTAGCAACATGGCAGCATTGGTAACACTTAGTGAATTCGTAATGGAACGTCAGTCAGACTTTCCATATGCTTCAGGCGATTTAACGCGACTTCTTTCCGACATTGGAATTGCAGGCAAGATCATTAACCACAAGGTGAATAAGGCGGGGCTTCAGGATATTTTGGGAGCAGCAGCGAACATTAATGTTCAAGGCGAAACGCAAATGAAGATGGACGTTTTCTCTGACGAAACGCTGTTGAGCGCGATGCGCTGGGGCGGACAAGTAGCGGGTGCAGGGAGTGAAGAGAATGAAAAATATTTTGCCTTTGATTTAGAGCGTTGCAAGAAAGCGAAGTATGTGATTTTGTTTGATCCGTTAGATGGCTCTTCGAACATTGATGTGAACGTTAGCATTGGAACTATTTTTTCTATTTTCAGAAGGAAAAGTAGCATTGGAGATCTTGCGAATGTGAATGACTTTTTGCAAAAAGGAGACGAGCAAGTTGCAGCCGGATATATTATTTATGGAAGTAGCACCATGTTGGTTTATACGACGGGGCACGGTGTGAATGGCTTCACGCTTCAGCCCAGTATTGGCGAGTTTTTCCTTTCACATCCAAATATGAAAATTCCGGAAGACGGCGCTATCTATAGCATGAACGAAGGGAATTTGAACTCGTGTGAAAAAGGGGTTCAGGAATATATCTCTTGGTGCAAGGAAGATGATAAGAAAACCGATCGTCCGTATTCAGCGAGATACATTGGATCTCTCGTTGCAGACTTTCACAGAAACTTGATCAAAGGCGGAATCTATATTTATCCCGGCACAACGAAGAACAAGAACGGAAAATTACGCATGCAATACGAATGCAATCCGCTTGCGTTCATTGTTGAACAAGCTGGAGGAAAAGCCACTGACGGACATAGACGTATTATGGAGATTGTTCCTACTGATTTGCATCAACGTTCCCCTCTTTTCATCGGGTCAAAGAACATG
>JBEIFO010000179.1:0-4921 GCA_040382375.1 Crocinitomicaceae bacterium | reverse complement strand
AGACATCTGTATCAAAGCAAAAACAGCATAATTGATCATATCGCGAAAACCGCTATCGATTCCTTCGGAAACAAGCGTCTTGCCTGAGTTGTCTTCAATCTGTTTGATGCGTAGGATCTTCATGAGAATTAAATCGGTGAATGAAGAAACACGCATGTCACGCCAAGCTTCACCGTAATCGTGATTCTTGTTCATCATTAATTCCTTTGTGATTCGCGCTTGCTCTGTATAAAGAGAAATTGCATTTTCTGCTTGAAGTTCTAGTGGAGCATCTGTAGGCAATTCCAGCTGAATAAGAGCCATTAAGCTGTAATTAATGATACCTACAAATTCATCTTCAACCCCCTCACCTACTTTGCTTTCCCCTTTTTCTTCAATGGTGCGAATACGTTGCGCTTTGATGAAGATTTGATCGGTTAAGCTCGATGGACGAAGAATTCTCCAAGCCGTTCCGTAGTCGTGGGTTTTCTTTTTGAAGAGGTCGACGCATTTTTGAATGGCCTGATCGTATTGTGCTGAAGTATCTTTTTGTGCGCTCATGATTCGAAATACAAATGCGATGAAAATGCTCATCTTTGCGTTTCAAAGATACATCTTGAAATGAATTCTAATCGCACACTTCCCTTGGTAATGGGAATTTTGAATGTTACTCCAGATTCTTTTTATGCTGGAAGTCGCTCTAATTCTGAAAAAGACATTCTCGTTCGCGTTGAAAAAATGATTTCCGAAGGAATGGATATTTTGGATTTGGGCGGACAATCGACTCGTCCGGGTGCCATTTACATTTCCGCTGAAGAAGAACTGAATCGCGTCTTGCCTGTGGTTCGTTCCATTCGAAATGAATTTCCTTCCTTAACAATAAGTGTTGACACGTTTTATAGTGAAGTGGCCAGCTCTTGCCTTCGCGAAGGGGCGCATTGGATAAACGATGTGTCGGGCGGAAGGATGGATTCAAATTTATGGAACATAGCGGCTGAAGCGCAATGCACGTATGTGTTGATGCACTCGCGCGGTGATTCTTCCAACATGAAAGAATTGGCGAATTATGAAAATGTAGTGGAAGAAGTCTATGCCTATTTCCAAATGGAAATTGGAAAATTAAATCAATTAGGTGTTTCGAAAATAGTCTTGGATTTGGGCTTTGGCTTCGCGAAAAACAAAGAGCACAACTTTGATCTTCTTCAAAATTTGGAACGTTTCAAATCATTTGGACTTCCTATTCTTGTTGGAGTTTCAAGAAAAAAAATGATTCAACAAACTTTGGGAACAACGGCTGAAGAAAGCTTGAATGGAACTACTGCCTTGAATGCTTTCGCATTAGACAGAGGCGCAGATATCTTGCGTGTTCACGATGTTCTGGAAGCAAAGCAAGCAGTGGAATTATACAGCGCGCTTACCTTCCGCGGCCAATAAAGTGTTTTGCATCAATGATACAATGGTCATGGGTCCTACTCCACCGGGAACTGGAGTAATAAAGCTGCACTTCGGAGCGACTTCATCGAATGCCACATCGCCTAAAAGTCTGAATCCACTTTTTTTCGAAGCATCAACAACTCGCGTAATTCCAACATCAACAACTACTGCCCCTTCTTTCACCATATTTCCTTTTAGGAATTCAGGTTGACCTATTGCGGCAATGATAATATCGGCAGTTTGACAAATTTCTTCAATGTTTGTGGTCTTGCTGTGGCAGAGGGTAACGGTGCAGTTTCCAAACGGATGATTTCTTTGAAGTAATACTGAAATTGGAAGTCCAACTATATGAGATCTTCCCAAAACAACCGCATGTTTTCCGGCAGTTGGAATGTTATTTCTTTCCAACAAAGTAATAATTCCCATTGGTGTAGCGGGAAGAAAAGTCGGAAGATTCAGCATCATTTTTCCAACAGATTCAGGATGGAAACCGTCTACATCTTTATTCGGAGCTACTGCCATCAAGACTTTCTTTTCATTGATGTGTTTCGGTAAAGGAAGTTGAATGATGTATCCGTCTACCGCTTCGTTTTCATTCAGAGAAATTATGGTTTGTAAAACTTCTTCTTCGGTACAATCTTCTTTCAATTGAACCAATGTTGAATCGAATCCCACTTCCTCGCAAGATTTAACTTTCGCGTTGACATAAGTAACGCTTGCCCCATTTTCACCAATTAACACAGCTGCGAGGTGCGGACGCTTGAATCCTGCTTCTACTCTGTCTGAGACAATTTGCTTGATCTCTGATTTAATGGTTTTGGAAAGTGCTAATCCGTCTAGAAGTTGCATAAATGATGGTTTGAAAAAACAAAGTAACATCAAATTCCCTAAAAATTCTCATTCTAGGTTGTGTACTAAGTACACTTTCTTATATTTGGAGAACTAACTACCTTACTTATGAATCAAAAAGTACTTTTTTTTTCCGCTTTAGTATTTTCATTTTTCGCCCTTCAAGTTAAAGCTCAGATTTTAACATCGACCCCAGCTTTTCCAACTCAAACAGATCAAATTACCGTCTTCTACGACGCTACATCCGGTAACGGAGACCTTTCCGGTTACACTCCTATTTATGCGCATACGGGTGTAATAACCAACAACAGTATTGGCCCGAATGATTGGCAGCATACAGTGGGTAATTGGGGAACAGCCGATGCTTCAGTTCTTATGACTCCAATGGGAAATAACATTCACAAAATTGTGATTACCCCTTCTACATTTTATAACTTGAATGTTGGAGAAACGGTTTCGAAAATGACATTTGTTTTCCGCAATGCCCAAGGAACTGTTGTGGGAAGAAACGCTGACGGAAGCGATATTTATTTGAATATATATGCCGCAGGTTTTAATGCTTCATTTTCTTTGCCTACTCAAGAATCACAAATTGTTAATGCGAATCAAGTTGTTCCTGTAACTGCAAATTCTTCCCTAGCATCAGATATCTCTATTTCTGTAAATGGAAGTCAGGTTGCCTCGGGAACAGGAGTTACATCATTGAATTATAACTTCAGTCAAGCCTCTGCAGGTGAATACAACATTACCATGACAGCTGTTAACGGCGGCACAACTATTACCGATGAAAAGGTGATTATTATACTTCCTTCATTAAATGTAGCTGCTGCTCCAGCGGGAACGATTGATGGAATAAACATTACTTCAAACTCAGGCGTTCGCTTACAATTGTATGCTCCGAATAAGAGTTTTGTTTTTGTCATTGGCGATTTCAATAATTGGCAATTGGACTTGAGTTATTTAATGAACCGAACTCCAGATGGTAATTCGTATTGGTTAGACATTCCGAATTTATCTCCGGGTACTGAGTACCGTTTTCAATACTATGTGAACATGGAAGGAATGCGAGTTGCCGATGTTTATGCAGACAAGATTTTGGATGGTTGGAATGACGGCTGGATTCCAGAGACCACTTATCCGAATTTAATTGACTATCCAAGTGGATTAACTTCAGAGCCTGTTTCTGTTTTTAGAACAGATCCCCCTGCATTTAACTGGACAGATCAGAGCTTTGTTCGTCCTGCAAAAACGAAATTGGTCGTGTATGAATTGCTGGTTCGTGATTTTCTGGAGGACAGAACTTACGCTTCTCTTACTGATTCGTTGGATTATTTGGAAACATTAGGAGTTACTGCCATTCAACTGATGCCTATAAATGAATTTGAAGGAAACGACAGCTGGGGTTATAACCCATCATTCTATTTTGCTCCGGATAAAGCCTACGGAAGTGCTGAAGCTTTGAAAACTTTTGTGAATGAAGCTCACAACCGCGGAATTGCAGTAATTATGGACATTGCCTTGAATCACAGTTTCGGTCAAAATCCAATGGTGCGTATGTACTTCGATGCAAGTGTTGGACAATATGGACAGCCAACTGCAAGTAATCCTTGGTTCAACCCAACACCTAAGCACGATTTCAATGTTGGTTATGATTTCAACCACGAAAGTCTTCAAACGAAGAATTTCACCAAGCGAGTAATTGCTTATTGGATGCAGAATTATCACATCGATGGTTACCGTTTCGATTTATCGAAAGGATTCACGCAAAACAATACCCTTGGAAATATAGGAGCTTGGGGTGCTTATGACCAAAGCAGAATTAACATTTTGACCGACTATTACAATCACATGCAAACTGTTGAACCAGGTTCTTATGGTATTCTCGAGCACTTTGCCGATAACAGCGAAGAAACGGTATTAAGCAATAACGGAATGATGTTGTGGGGAAATTTGAATGGTCAGTACATGGAAGCCTCTATGGGTTACAGTTCTAACCTATCTTGGGGTAGCTACCAAAACCGTGGTTGGAATAACGCACATTTGGTAACCTACGCTGAAAGTCATGACGAAGAGCGCATGATGTACAAAGACCTTCAATATGGTGCGAGCAGTGGTTCCTACAACATTACCAATTTGAATACCGCATTGAAAAGACAAGAATTAGCACATTGTTTATTGATTCCGATTCCTGGCCCAAAGATGATTTGGCAATTTGGTGAACTTGGTTATGATTATTCTATTGGAACATGTTCTGACGGAGTTACCGTTGACCTTGCGAATTGCAAGACATCTGCTAAGCCAGTTCGTTGGGACTATTGGGACAATCAGAATAGAAAGCATCTTTATAAGGTAACAGCTGCTTTGAACAATTTGAAGAAGACTGAACCTGTTTTCTCAACTACTAACTTCAATATTGACTTAGGCGGATTTGGTAAGCGTATTCATTTAAATGGAACGAACAATGCTGTTGTTGTTGGAAATTTCCAAACAACTTCATTGAACATGACACCTGGATTTCAGCATACAGGAACTTGGTATGACTACTTCACTGGAAACTCATTTCAAGTGAACGATTTGGGAGCTACCTTCTTCTTTGAACCGGGAGAATATCATGTGTACACTGACTATCAATTGGCTGTTCCAGATTTGAATACTTCTT
>JBEIFO010000178.1:0-4952 GCA_040382375.1 Crocinitomicaceae bacterium | reverse complement strand
TGTTTCCAGTTGCCGCCTTTCAATGGACTCCTATCACCCCTTCTTTAAATAATCCATTGATTGAGTTTACTAATCTGTCTTTAGGAAATACCACCAATCAATGGAATGTAAACGGTGAATTATCTGGCAATACAGAGACACAATATACTTTTTCTGAAACCATAGGAAGTTCGTTCGAGGCTTGCTTGGAAGTGAGCAATCAATACGGATGTGCAGATTCAGTTTGTTACACCGTCTTTGTTAACAGGGAAGAAATGGTCTTTGTCCCGAATTCATTCTCGCCCAATGACGACGGACTGAACGATGTATTCTTTCCAGTCCTTTCAGGATTCAATTTGAATGAAATTCAATATGAATTTGGAATTTATAATCGATACGGTGAACGTATCTTCTATTCGCAAGATCCTGAACAAGCCTGGATTGGTAACGCTTTCGGTAACGATTACTACGCGCAAATAGATGGCTATACTTGGACTTTGCGAATCATCACCTCTTCTTTCTCCGAACCCATTGAACTAACCGGTTCAGTCGTAATCATCAGATAATCGCGAAGCAATCGTCGAAGACATTCGTCATAGACATTCGTCATAGACATTCGTTGCTCTGCAACATTCGCCTTTGGCTATTTAATCATTTTTTTTAGATAATCCAAAATACTATCTTCCAACCCCGCCATATCGCTTAACTCAATTTCCAGAGAACGCGTTGAATTGATTAATTCAACAAGTGAAAGGATGAGAGACAAACAAAATATAATGAGAGAAGATGCAAATGTATATTCTGCAAAATCCATTTCTTCTCGGTATATAAAGTACATGGATATTATAGCTAATATGAAACTCAGCACGCCAAGAATCTGCATGTTTTTAATCAGACGCAGTCGAAACTTCAAGTTCTTTATTTGTGCATACAGGAGCGCAGCTTCCTTCGGTTCACGGCCTTTATAACGGTCATGGAGATTTCGAATGACATTAGCCAATGCAAGAAAACGATTGGTGTAGGCCAACATGATTAGGCTAATTGCCGGAAACAATAATGCAGGGGTGTTAATAGTTATGTCCATAGTTACAAAGTAATTGATTTTTGTGTCCACTTTTATTTCATATTTGCAATTAGCCTAATTTTACAAAATGCCAATAAACTTCGATCGATCATACATACAATCATATTCATCGCTTGAATTGCTTGCCAAACAAGCGGTTGAAGGTTTTATAACGGGAATGCATCGTTCTCCGTATCACGGTTTTTCGGTAGAGTTCGCTGAACACAGATTGTACAATGCCGGAGAGTCGACAAGACATCTCGATTGGAAATTATTGGCACGAACAGACAAGCACTTCGTGAAGCGTTACGAAGAAGAAACAAATCTCCGTTGTCAGTTGGTGGTAGACGTTTCTTCATCGATGTTATTTCCAACCATTAAAAACGCGGAAGGCAAAGAATGGAATAAGTTGAAGTTCGCGCTTTACGGAGCCGCGAGCGTTATGGAACTCATGAAGCGTCAGCGAGATGCCGTTGGACTCAGCGTTTTCGCAAACGAACTCATGGTTCACACCAAAGCGGGAAGCAGCCAAGCACACATTCATTACTTGTATTCTGAAATGGAGAAGTGGTTGGAACAAAGCGCTACTTCTTATAAGAGCAATAGTCATGTGTCAGAAGTTATTCATGAAATAGCCGAACGCATTCACCGAAGAAGTTTAGTGGTTGTATTCAGCGATATGTTAGATGACTCGAAACAAGTAGAAGAAGTATTTCAATCGCTTCAACACCTGCGTCATAACAAGCATGAAGTGATTCTCTTTCACGTAGTGCATCAAGAACAGGAATTGGATTTCAATTTTGAAAACAGACCGTATTCGTTTGTCGATTTGGAATCGGGCGAGGAGGTAAAAGCGCATCCGCATGAACTTCGCAAAGCGTATCAAGAAAAAATGAATGCATTCCGCACTTCATTGCAGTTGAAGGCTGGACAAATTGGAGTTGACTATTTTCAAACGTCAATTGAAGATGGAATACAAAACTGCATGCTTCAATTCTTGTTGAAGCGTCAGCGAATGATGATTTAATTTCATGAAACATTTAGTGGTCTTAACGGGCGCTGGAACCAGCGCCGAAAGCGGTATTAACACCTTTCGCGATTCCAACGGACTGTGGGAGCAATACCGCATTGAAGACGTTGCAACCCCAGAAGCTTGGCAACGCAACCCTGAACTTGTAACCGATTTCTACAACCAACGTCGATTGCAATTGAACGATGTTCAACCCAACAACGGACACCTCATTCTGGCTCAATTGGAAAAACACTTTCGTGTTTCTATTATTACGCAAAACGTCGACAACCTTCATGAACGCGCCGGTAGCTCAAACATCCTTCATCTACACGGAGAACTCACAAAAATGAGAAGCGAATGCTGCGTAAATGAAATTGGGCAAATAGCCCAATCGACTTCAAGTGCATGCGCACACGGAAACGCGTTACGTCCACATATCGTTTGGTTCGGAGAAGATGTACCGTTGCTTCAAGACGCTGCTGAGTTAGTGGAAGACGCCGACATCTTTATGGTGCTCGGAACTTCGCTGGAAGTTTATCCGGCAGCCGGATTGCTTTACAATGTTCCGCTCAAAGCAGAGCGTTGGGTTGTTGATCCGAAGGTTCCGGAACTTGCAACGAAGCTAGGTTTCAACGCCATTGCCTCCGGTGCTTCTGAAGGCATGCAACGCTGGTGCGAGTTTCAAAAGATTAGTCTCTAGCGCGAAGCTTCCAAGCACTGGTCGCTTGCTCTGAACTTGTGCTCGTTGATGCAGCTTTGTTGTTTTGTTGAAACAAAATCTCTGCAGCAATAGCAGCAACTTCTGTTTCTTCAACCGACAACTCTTTCTTCAAGATTTCCGGAGTGAAGTAGTCTTTCACAAAATGAGTGTCGAAATTTCCCGACTTGAACGCTTCATGATTAATGGCCCAAGAGCAGAAGTCCAAAGTAGTTTGAACACCAGAAATCTTATATTCAGCAATGGCTCTGGTCATGCGCTCAATGGCTTGCTCGCGATTCGCAGCATGCACAATCAACTTCGCAATCATTGGGTCATAATAAATCGGAATGTCCATGCCTTCTTCAAACCCATCGTCTACACGAACGCCCGGTCCTTGCGGACGAACATACGTGTTCAATCGTCCAATGTCAGGAAGGAAGTTATTCGTCGGATCTTCAGCATAAACACGAACCTCAAGGGCGTGTCCGTTTATTGAAAGGTCATCTTGCGTGAACGCCAATTTCTCTCCGCGAGCCACACGAATTTGTTCCTTCACCAAATCAATACCTGTAATGCTTTCTGAAACTGGATGCTCCACTTGCAAGCGGGTATTCATTTCCAAAAAGTAGTAATTCAATTTATCGTCGAGCAAGAACTCCACTGTTCCTGCGCCAACGTAATCGCAGCTTCTGGCGGCATCGCACGCGCTCTTGCCCATGGCAGCGCGAAGCTCAGGAGTTAAAATAGCAGAAGGCGCTTCTTCAATAACTTTCTGATGTCTACGCTGAATGCTGCATTCACGCTCGAAAAGGTGAACAATATTTCCGTGTGTGTCTGCTAATACTTGAATCTCAATGTGTCGCGGTCCGCTTACATAACGCTCAATGAAAACCGCTCCGTCTCCAAAAGAACTTACCGCTTCTGAAATGGCCCGTTCCATTTGTTCTTCAACCTCTTCAATCTTTTCAACGATGCGCATTCCTTTACCACCGCCGCCGGCGCTAGCCTTAATTAAAATCGGAAGTCCAACTTCAAGGGCTACGCGCTTCGCTTGTTCCACATCTGCAATGGCGTCTTCGGTTCCAGGAACCATAGGAATGTTGTACTTTCTTGCAGCCGATTTTGCTGCAAGTTTATTACCCATCATGTCTATGCTATCCGGATTCGGACCGATGAAGGTGATTCCGTTTTCTTGAACTTTTCTTGCGAAGTCTGCATTTTCAGAAAGGAATCCGTACCCTGGGTGAATGCCTTCAACGCCTAATTCTTTACAAATTTCAAGGATCTTGTCGGCTTGTAAATACGATTGGTTGGAAGGTGGAGGACCTACGCAAACGGCCTCGTCGGCGTACTTCACGAAAGGCGCATTTCTATCGGCTTCACTATAAATAGCAACAGTGGCAATTCCCATTTCTTTTGCTGAACGCATAATGCGCAAAGCAATTTCTCCACGGTTCGCAACAAGAATCTTTTTCATTCCACAAAAATGAACATACAATGTCCATTTTGAAAATTATTCGTCACTTTTTCTTCGGTGGTGTTTTCTTTTTCTTCTTGGGCTGAATTTTTACGGAATCGGTTACAATCACATTCACCTTCTCATCGGTTGTCCATTGCACAGCTGGAACGCTCAAATTGCCACTCGAGGTTGTAGTGAATGTTTGGGTGGCGTTGGTGCTTTCGACTACCGTCGGAGAATCGTTTTCCATGCTTCTATCGGACTTAGCTTCGGTAGCGTTGTTCGCTGGAGCAATGGTGTTTTCTTCTTGAATCTCATCCATCGTCGGAGTCTCGTGCACATGCTCAACTTCACGAATCACGGGTGTTACATAAACTCCCGAGACAGGCTTCAACTCTGCATATTGTTCAGGATTTACTTTGAATTCTTTACTTTCAGAAACAGTGTCATTGGTTGAATTTTGAATTTCGTTGTTTTTGGGATTGTCTTGGACGATAGCCAATTGATTGGAAGTTTTATCTGAAGGAACGAACCAAATGATTGCTCCAACCACCGCGGCCATTCCAACCAAAGAAAAGGAAACCGTGCGGAATCCGCTCCATTTGGGAAGAGGAGGGAAGAGTATATTCAGCCACACTTTGAAACGTGAGGGCTTCTGTTGATTGAATTCTTTCTTCAAGTTTTTCCAAACGGCAGCAGGCGGATCTTGCATCTCGTGCTCGGAAGATTCAATGTTACC
>JBEIFO010000177.1:0-4956 GCA_040382375.1 Crocinitomicaceae bacterium | reverse complement strand
TGGAAGCTATGTGGTTACGGCCGTAGACGCAAACAACTGTGAAGCGAGTTTAACCGTTCTCATAACCGAACCCTCTGTTTCCATCACAGGCGATACGCTGTTATGTCCAGGAGAGTCAACGCAATTACTGGCTTCTTCATTGAATTTAATAGACCCAATTTCTTACGTATGGTCAACGGGTTCAGTAGGAACTTCCATTACTGAAACTCCCGCCGTTAACACAACTTATACTGTTGCTGCTACAGACTTTAACGGATGCTCAGTGAGTTCCAGTATAGATGTTGTGGTTGAAAATCTGAATTGGAATATTTCTGCAAATCCTCTGCAAGGCTTTATACCCTTTCAGGTGAATTTTGTAAATCAGTCAACCCCTCCTTTGAACTATACATGGGATTTTGGAAATGGACTCAATGCCACAAGCGCAGGGAACGAGTCTACTTCAAGTCTGTATTCAAATGCCGGAGTATACACGGTTACCGTGAACTCAAACGGAAATTGTCCGGATGCGTTTACCCTTTTAATTACAGCCCTTACTTCGCAGCCTTTGATTGTGTTGGTTCCAACTATTTTCACGTTCGGTACTGACGGTTTGAACGATGCCTTTACCATCTTCTCTGAAAATGCCGTAACCCAAGAAGCGCAGATATTCAATCGATGGGGACAAGTTGTTGCTGAATTGAATGCGCCGAATTCGGTGTGGGATGGGTTTGTAAATGGAAATGAAGCTGCCGATGGAACCTATTACATTATTTACAATGTTCAGGGCGATAACAGTCAGCAGATCGAAGGATCTGGATATTTTCAGAAAATTTCTAAATGATAATTAAGAATTAAGCTGCACTTTGTGCGGCTTTTTCTTTTTGCTTTTCAGCATAAGCAACCGCCGCTTCACGCACCCAAGCGCCTTCGCTCCAAGCTTTTTGCTTCGCAGCAATACGCTCTTTGTTACACGGTCCGTTTCCTTTCACCACTTCATTGAATTCAGTCCAATCGATTTCGCCGAAATCGTAATGTCCCGTTTCTTCATTCCATTTTAAATCTGGATCAGGTATGGTAAGTCCCAAGTATTCCGCTTGAGCAACCGTCATGTCTACAAACTTCTGACGCATGTCGTCGTTCGAATGACGTTTGATTTTCCAAATCATATTCTGACTGCTGTGCGCAGAGTCTTTGTCAGACGGACCAAACATCATTAACGCCGGCCACCAGAAACGATTGAAGGCATCTTGTAGCATTTTCTTTTGCTCTGTAGTTCCTTTCGAAAGCGCAATGCAAATTTCATATCCTTGTCTTTGATGAAAACTTTCTTCTTTGCAAATGCGAATGAGCGCTCTGCTATATGGTCCGTAGCTCGTGCGTTGCAACGAAACCTGATTCACAATAGCAGCACCGTCTACCAACCAGCCAATAGCGCCTATGTCGGCCCATGAAGTAGTTGGGTAATTGAAAATGGAAGAGTACTTCGCTTTTCCTGAAAGCATTTCTTCTGTCATGGTATCTCTATCAACACCCATTGTTTCTGCTGCGCAATACAAGTACAAACCGTGTCCGGCTTCGTCTTGAACTTTCGCTAACAAAATGGCTTTACGACGAAGTGATGGGGCACGGGTAATCCAATTTCCTTCAGGAAGCATCCCAATAATTTCGCTGTGCGCGTGCTGCCCAATCTGACGAATAAGCGTCTTGCGATAGCCTTCGGGCATCCAATCTTTTGCTTCGATTTTATTTTCAGCATCTATGTATTGCTGAAATTTTTGAAGAGCGATTTCCATTTCCATAAGAACAAATTTAGTTCATTCACCTTAAACATAATCATTGCAAATATCAGCTGTGAAAAATTCTTATTCAGAACATGGTTGGCCTATTTTTGCCTTTTCAATATTATGAGACCAACCTTTTCCGCCTTAATCGTTTCAGACGTTCGTCAGGAAACCGCCGATAGTGTTTCTATTGCGTTTAACGTTCCTTCAGATTTGATGGAGCGCTATGCCTTCAAACCGGGACAATACCTAACACTTCGGGCGAGTATAAATGGTGAAGATCTTCGCAGATCGTATTCGATTTGCAGCGGAACAAACGACGGTGAATTGCGCGTGGCGATTAAGCGTGTAGATGGCGGAGTGTTTTCCACATGGGCAACCTCTGAGGTGAAGGCAGGAATGGAAATGCAGGTGATGAACCCTATGGGTCACTTCACCCCGAATAATTTAGATGGAAAGACGCACGTGGTGCTGTATGCAGCTGGAAGTGGAATTACCCCTATGCTTTCGATTGCGCGCACCTTGCTTCAAAATAACCCTGAGGCGGAAGTGAGTTTGATTTACGGAAATAGACATTTCAGTGGAATTATTTTCCGAGATTTAATTGAAGACATGAAAGATATATTCCTCGGACGTTTCCGTGTGTTTCATGTCTTAAGCGGAGAGCCGAATGACATTGCGCTTTTCCACGGAAGAATAGATGCAGAGAAGATTGAGGGTTATACCCAACGCTTCATTCCAATGGATACCGTTTCGGAAGTTTTTGTTTGCGGACCAGAGCCCATGATTCGGGCGGTGAAAGATTTTTATTTGTCGAATGGAATGGCATCTGAGAATGTTCATTTCGAATTGTTCGCTTCACCAGGACAAGCGAAACAAACGGCTCCAGTTGTGAAGAAGGAAGTGGTGTTGGAAGGGCAAGCCGATGTGACCGTTATTTTCGATGGAAACTACACACAATTTAAAATGCCGAAGACGGGTGAAATGATACTCGATGCGGCGCAGCGTGCCGGCCTCGATATTCCTTTCTCATGCAAAGGTGGCATGTGCTGCACGTGTCGTGCACACGTGAAAGAAGGAGAGGTAGACATGAAACTCAATTACGCATTGGAACCGGGTGAGGTGAATGCAGGATTCGTGTTGACTTGTCAATGTGAACCTGTTTCAGACACAGTCGTTATCGACTTCGATAAAGTTTAAATCTTAATGTCCGTCTTCGCAGGCGCAAGGTGTAGAGAAATACACTTTGGTTTTCTTCGGGTCTATCATTTGAAGAATGCGATCTTGCGTTCCGTAGCTCATTTGGTTGTGAAGAAAATCGAGATGCGTTAAGTTCTTCAATGATCCTAAAGCATTTGGATAATAGTCGATGGGATTGTCCCAAAGCGCCAATATTCGAAGCTCTTGTAATTTCTCTATTTCGTCTGGAAGAGTACTTATAAAATTATCTCCTAATTCGAGTACGCGTAGATTTTTTAAATTGAAAAGAGCCGGTGGCATGGAATCAACCACGTTTTCATTGATGCTCAATCTTTGTAAAAAAGGAAGCTCGTTGATTTTTGTTGGAATGGTTTTGATCTTGTTTCTATCGAGTTGAAGATCATTCAAGTTGGAAAGTAAAAATATTTCTTGTGGAATTTCAGTGAACTTTTTTCTGTTGAGATGAAGGCGGTAAACCTTGGATGGTTCTTTTAAAGCGAGGTTGAGGTCGGTGTAAATTTTACACGTGTCTAATTTATCCCAAGAGACCAACTGCGCATGCGAGTCAACGATAAAGTTGAATGAAAAAACAAAAAAGAAAAGTGTTGTTTTAGCGAATCGCATTGGCAATGTCTTTTGCAAGTTGTTCTTTCAACGCATCAATTGAACCAAAATTTTGTTCGTCGCGTAACTTCCGAATAAATTCTACTTGCAAGGGCTGTTCATAGAGGCTGTTGTGAAACCCAATGACATGCACTTCTAGCGAGCGGCTTCCGTTTAATTCGAATGTAGGACGTGTTCCAATGTTCATGGCACCGCGGTAGTTTATTCCGTTAATGTTGGTTTCTACTACATAGACTCCGTTTGTTGGAATAAGTTTCAGCGGATCGGAAATTTTTATGTTTGCAGTTGGAAAACCAATTTTCTTTCCGTTCCCTTTTCCGTGTACAACAGTCCCCGAAAGCACGTAGTTGCGTCCGGTTGCTTCCTTCGCGAATTCTACCTTTCCAACTGAAATAGCATTTCGAATTTTGGTTGAACTGACTTCGCTTTCGTTGATGAGTTGCGCTGGAATTTCTTCAACCTGAAATTGAAACATGTCAGCATATTCCAACAATTTCTGAAAGTTCCCTTCACGGTTTCTTCCGAAGCGGTGATCGTATCCTACGATAACCGTATGCACATTCATTCCAACAACCAATAAATCGCGCACATATTCGAACGCCGATTTTTTTGCGAATTCCATGGTGAATGGAAATTCAATCAGATGATCTACCCCGCAATCTGAAAGGAATTGTCTTTTTTCGTTGGTGTCTGAAAGCAATTGAATGCCGTGATCTTCCGGGAAGAGGACAGTTCGCGGGTGAGGCGAGAATGTAAGCACAACCGTTTCTCCGTTTACTTCGAGAGCCAGCTCTTTCATGCGCGAAAGCAAAGCCTGATGCCCCAGGTGAACACCATCGAACGTGCCGATAGTTAAGACAGGATTTTTAACTTCCTTGAATGAAGAAAAGTCGTGATGAATTTTCACGTTGAATTATTTTGAAAAAGAAGGCGAAACAGTTGTCTCTTTTGTTTCTCTATTCAAAATATAAAAACCTTCTCCAGATTTATCGCCTAATTTTTTTGCGGCAACCATGTTTACCAATAAAGGACAGGGCGCGTATTTCGGATTACCGAATCCGTCGTGCATTACACGAAGAATAGCTAAGCAAACATCGAGACCAATGAAATCGGCTAAACGAAGAGGGCCCATTGGATGTCCCATTCCGAGTTTCATTACCGTGTCAATTTCTTCAACTCCCGCCACACCCTCGTAAAGTGTGTAGATGGCTTCGTTGATCATGGGCATCAAAATGCGATTCGCCACGAATCCAGGGTAGTCGTTCACTTCAACCGGTACCTTTCCAAGTTGCTTCGAAATCTCAAATACCTTTTCGTTCACTTCGTTTGAAGTGCTGTATCCGCGAATCACTTCAACCAGTTTCATAACAGG
>JBEIFO010000176.1:0-4962 GCA_040382375.1 Crocinitomicaceae bacterium | reverse complement strand
GATTATACGAACGGTGCGTTCATCGTAAACGAAGGATCATTCGGTAATTTGAATGGAAGTATTACCTGGACGCTCAATAGCGTGCTAGTTTCAAATCCATTTGCAGATGCGAATGGAACTGCCCTTGGCGATGTTATTTCAGATTTCGATGTGGTGAATGGTAAGTTCTATGCGGTGTCGAATTCAACGGCGAAAGTTATCGTAATGAATGCAACAACGTTTAAGGTTGAAGCGGAAATAACAGGATTCGCTTACCCACGATCGTTTCAATATGTTGGAAATGGAATGGCTGCAGTTACAGATGGTAGTTTAGATGGAAGTGTGAAATGGATTGACCTTTCAACAAATACCATTACGGCTTCTACGCCTGTAGGATTGGGTCCTGAGGGCATGTGCGTTTTGGGCAATCGATTGTATGTCTGTAACAGTGGTGGATGGGACATAGACAACCGTATTGCTGTAATTGATATTCCTTCTCAGTCCGTTCTGACCTACGTAAATGTGGCAGACAGACCAGTTGAAATTCAAGTAGATGCAAATGGTTATTTGTGGGCTTTGTGCAGCGGCGAAACACAGTATGATGAAAACTGGACGCAAATTATTGGACATACGCCCGCGGCCTTGGCGAAAGTTTATACAGTGGATAATTCTGTCACGACATTCGATGTGGGTGTTCTTGGTGATCATCCGTTGCACATGGCGAAAGATGAAACCAATCAGAAGATTTACATCTCGAATACCACGCTGTTGTCCTTCGACATGCAAACATATGTCTTTACAGATTTCTTAAGTCAAGCTTCAAACGGAGTATCTGTGAATCCTGCCACACATGAAGTTTGGGTGTGTGGTCAAACGAATTACGCTTCACCTTCCGAGGTGAAGGTATATAGCGCAACAGGAACTTACGTGAAAGAGCTTACTGCTGGAATAGCTGCTTGGAAAGTAGAGTTTAATTAGTATTGAAAGGAAGAGTAATAAAAAAGCCGCTTGAAAAAGCGGCCTTTTTTTTATCTGAAAAAACTGATTAGTTCTGTTCTACGAATTTTCCGTTTTGCTTCACCAAGTGAATGTGTGCAGCAGAAGCGGTAAGGTTTACATTGTTGTTCGATTGACAAACCACTGTTCCACCAGCGGTGGTGCGCACAGAGTAGGCTATGCCAATTAAATTTCTGTTTGAATCGAATTGAGGTGTGTATTGAAAATCGAGTCCTTGAGCAATCATATCGTTGCGCAATTGGAACAACTGCTCACGAGTGGTAGTTGATGAAAGCGTAAGATTCACTTCATTACTAGTAATAATGTTTTGAGCCATTACTGAAGTACCTACCATAAGGGCCGCAGCAACTAAAAGAGAGCGAAGAGTTTTCATAAGTTTAAATCTTTACACAATTATACAAATAGTTTTTATTTATCGGTGAGCGAAATGAGAAATAATCCGTTCAATTTATGAACTATTTTCGCCGCTCATTAATACGATACGAAAAGTGAGCCAAAAATTATCTTCTTCCGAATTACGCATTCAATTGATGTCTTCCGATGAATCAATTGCGCTTCATGCAATAGAACTATTGAAGTCAAGTGGAAAAGCAAACGCTATTGCACCGTTGCTTGAAGCTTTGGCTTCCTCAGAATACGAAGCGGTGAAAAGAGAAGCACGAGAAATGCTTTCAGCCATGCGTGTTAAAAACGCAGAAGAAGAATTGGCTCAAGCCCTCTTCGATTCGAAATATAAAAACATTCAAGTAGATATTCTGCAGTTCCTGTGGAGCAATGGTTTTTCAGCAGCCGGACAGTTACATGTTTTGGTTGAAGTTGCGGTAAAGAATGGCCTTCAAGGAATGCTTGAACTTCTCAGTATTTTAGAAGTAGAGGAAGGCGTTTATTCAGAAGAAGAGCAACTCGGAGCCATGAGTTTCCTGCGAAGCGTGCCTCAAGAAAATTTCACGCGAGAAGAAAAAATTATCTTCAACGACATCCTTCGCTCAATAGACACGCTTATCATAAACGAATAAACCTCGCGCAGCGTCATCACGCAGTGTCATCACGCAGTGTCATCCGTGTAACGGTCATCACAACGTGTTGGGTTATCTCACCAAATTAACCGTTCCCTGATACTCTTGTGCCTCTCCATTGAATCCTTTAATTGTGGCAACGTAGCTATAAACGTCGTTCTGACAATACGTGTCGTTGTTTCCGCGATGATCACCCACCCAAGCATCTGTAATGTTTGTTGAATAATAAACCTCGTCACCCCAACGATCGAAGATTCTAATTTCGTAAGTCAATACGCTACTCGCCTGAACCATGAAGACATCATTCAAACCATCGTTGTTCGGAGTGAATGAATTTGGAATGTAAAGTAGAGGAGGAAAGGTTATGGTAAAGCTATTGCTCGCCGTGCAACCAATTGAATTGGTTACATTGAAGTAAACAGTGGTTTCTCCAAATCCATCAAAAGTATAATTCACGCTTGGAGTTGTAATAACTTCGCCGCTTTGGAAAATCCACTCGTAGTTGCAGCCAATACAAGGAGGTGTATCAATGTTAATGAAGTCATACGTGTAACCCGAAGTGTTTTCCGCGGTGAACTGCGCATCAACAGGGATGACATCTACAAATACATCTTCAGCTATTGACTGTCCGCATAGATCAAGAGCAGTAACCGTATAAGTTCCGGGTGAAGTTAAATCCGAGTAAGTTGCGGTATTGCCATTGCTATTGTTAGTCCATGTATAAGTGAATCCACCTCCACCACCTGAAGCTTGAGCGCTCAGCATAGCAGTCCCTAAAACACAAACGGCCGTATCAAGAGAAGCCACAAGATTTAAAGGAGGATTCGGAATGAAAATCATTAATGTATCTGAATCTGTTTGATTACAGACATCTGTTATAATTCCAATCACTTGCTCATCAACAGGTGTCACGATAGAGAAAGTAGTTCCGTTTCCAACCACAGCATTGTCCACAATCCAATCGAAACTATTTCCGCCAGATCCTCCAGAAATTATTGGAGTAATGAGGTTGTTGTCCAAACATCCTGCTGTAATGTCATTTCCAAGATCAATGAATACGGGTGGATTTGTAATTGTGATTGGCACTAGCGCATTCGCAGAGGAGCCACAACCATCGGTAACTGTTAATCCAACTGTGGTAGAAACTCCCGGAGTCAAGGTATAGTTCACGCTTGTTGCTGTTGGAGTTCCGTTGTTGTTCCATGCATACGACATTGTCCCGCCGCCACCTGTTACCGTAGGTTGAATGGTGAACGGAGTAATACAGTTTCCCGCCAAAGTGGCCGGAAGAGTAACGGTCAATGGGGGCGCTTCAACAGTAATGATTATGTCTTGAGATGCGAATTGTCCGCATCCATCGCTGACTTCAACTACGACTGTAGCTTGAGAAACTATACCGGTGTTGTCGTAGATGTTGTCCCACTCGTCCCATTCATAAACATTGTTGGTATACCAACTGTAAGAATAGAATCCGTCACCACCCGCTACCGAAGCAGGAATAGTGAAGAAAGTCAAACAAGGTGCGTTAACAGTGTCTGGAACCGTAATTACAAGAGGCGGGATATTAAGTGACACTTGAATTTGATCAGTGGCTACAAGCCCACACCCATCGGTAACCTCAACATTTACTGTTCCAGGTCCATTCCAAGAACCGAAGAAAAGTGAATTACCCCAGCCGAATAAATTTGCTCCGTTTTCATCGGTCCAGATATAAGTGTAAATACCGTCACCGCCTGTGGTTGTCGCTGTGATGTTCACACTTTCATTACAACCAATAGTAATATCGCCGTTGTCAATGTTGGTAACCAGTTGGGGAAAGACAAGTATGTTAACAGGAAAATTCGTGTTTCCTCCCGGCCATCCGCAAGTATCTGTTACAGTTAAAAAATATGTCGTCGAATTAATCGGAGAAACATCAATGGTTGGAGTAGTCTCATTGGTGCTCCAATTGTAAACATAATTGCCATAACCTCCGGTAATTGTAGGTTCCAATGTCGCTGTAACGCCTTGACATAAGTCTTGTGGATACCCAGTAACAACGATTGGATCGGGAACATCAG
This sequence comes from Crocinitomicaceae bacterium, assembly GCA_040382375.1. GTDB lineage: Bacteria > Bacteroidota > Bacteroidia > Flavobacteriales_D > Sanyastnellaceae > CAIZGX01. The sequence goes on along the minus strand of JBEIFO010000176.1, from coordinate 890 downwards.
CTACAAAGAAATCGAAGTTACTTACCAGTCCAGAACCGTTGCAGGCTGCTAAATTCAAGATGTCCATGTGAACGGTTTCAATACCTTCTGTAAGTCCGTCTGCAAAAGCATCAATAACAAAAGACACTGAAGCTACTCCCGAAGGAAATATTATTGTGTCAGGCATGAGAGTAAAGTCAACACCATTGACAGCAGTGCCCGTCCATGTGATAATGCACATGTCTTGAATGGAAAGGTCACTTACTTCGGGACGGGTGAAGGTTAATGTTGCTTCGCCACAATCTTCAAATAGTGTTTCTTCGTTCGGACCACCAGCATTTAAAGTCAAGTCAACGTCCACAACTGCGTTACTTGAAAAAGACCCTTCTTCCAATATTACTGCAGATTCTAATGCTGTATCACTTCCATCGGCAATGGCCAATTTAATGTGATAGGTTTCACCACACTGAACCAATGAATAGGCCTCCAATGTTACAGTGTATCCATTCAAATAAATTCCAACATTGGGTTGGTTATCTATGTAGTATGAACTGTTCAGCACGTTGTTTACTGAACTAATTGTAATTGGAAGTGGAGGAGTCGTATTTGGCAATTGAGCAATGTTTACAGCTCCACCAGGAAATCCAGCAGGCGAGGCGTATGGACCGGTTATCCCAGGCCCTGAAAGTAAGAACGCGAAAATGTCGTTATAAGAAGAATTCACCCAAGTCAAATATTCATCACTTCCGAAAATGTAATTGAAACGTAAGGTGTCTCCGGTTGGAACAAAATCGAATTCGAGAATAGCAACATCATTCACACTTCCAACAGAAAAGGTTTGTCCAATTAATGGAGGGACAGAATTTGCAATTGACAAAAGCGCGGCGTCTCCTGAAACTTCACAAGTACCG
>JBEIFO010000175.1:0-4968 GCA_040382375.1 Crocinitomicaceae bacterium | reverse complement strand
TGTATCCATTGGACCAACCATTGCCTATGGAAAAAGATGGAACGCCACAGATACGATTGCTTCACCAGATTTTTCCGCAGGAACGTATAAGGCAAGGCCACGGCTAGGTTGGACAGCGGATATAGGAAAATACTGGATTACCGACAGGCTCATTTTTTTGAACAGATTCGACTTGAATGTTCACTATGTTCGATTCAACGGGTCAGAGAAATTCAGCGGAGAAGATGAGTACGGACAGTCGATTTATGAGAAGCGCATCTTTCATGAAAATAGGTTTGGGCTTACTTTTTCAACCAGTAATATCACACCATTTGGGAAGGGTAAGTGGATTCAAAATGAATTCGGGATATTCGCCGATTACGCTTACAAACGCTCTACACGTGGGGAATACTATGCCCTTCCGCGAGCGTACTCTGAAAAAATTCGTTCACAAGTGTATTACGGATTGGGCTATGGAATGGCTGTGAACGATGGACTCTACGCGACTTTCGAAGTGGAGGTTCCTGTCCTTCAAATCTTCCCAAACACTTTGGGTGATATTCGCATGGACTATTTCCATTCGCATTATTGTCCGATTGTTTTCAAAGCGTCGTTACTCTTCGGAAAGCACAAACCTGAGAAATCCTGTGACGCCATTAAGAAAGGACCTAGCGATGTGAGCACCGACAAACCGGGTAAACACGATGGTGGTGATCTATTCGGGCCGGATGTTAAGAGGAAGAAGAAAAGGAAGTAGTTACTAGATGCCGGAGGCAAGATTCTGACGAAAGATGTTATACAAGATGCCGGAGGCAAGATTCTGACGAAAGATGTTATACAAGATGCCGGAGGCAAGATTCTGACGAAAGATGTTATACAAGATGCCGGAGGCAAGATACTTCGTAAGATTCTGACGAAAGATGCTTCGCAAGCAGACCGACCTGCCGAAGGCTTCTTTTGCAAAATCTTGTGAAACATCTTACAACGTATCTTTCTATTGAATCTTGTAAATTCATTTGCATCAACTCCCCTAAATGTACTATTTTTGCAGCCCGAACGGCTTCTATTTAGATTTTTTCTAAATAGGTCGATTTTGGTGAAACAAGTTGAACGTATTGTTGTTAAACGTAGGCATATGATAAAAATTACAGAAAGCGCGAAAGCCCAAGTGGCTAAGCTCATTGCAGATGAAGGCCATCCTGAACATGCATTCGTTCGTGTGGGTGTTGACGGTGGCGGATGCAGCGGGTTAATGTACAAGCTGGAATTCGACACGGAAAGGAAAGACGGTGATCAGACCTTTGAAGACAACGGAGTGACGGTGGTTGTAGATCGCAAGAGCTTCTTGTACTTGGTTGGAACCGAATTGGAATACACAGGTGGTTTGAACGGAAAAGGATTTGTGTTCAACAATCCGAACGCTTCAAGAACATGTGGATGTGGTGAAAGCTTTTCAATCTAAAAACATATGGCTTACGAAGGCGATGAGTTGTTAGAAAACGTAACCTCGAAAGAGTACGAATTCGGATTTACAACCAACATAGAATCAGATAAAGCTCCGGCTGGATTGAACGAAGACATCATTCGCTTAATCTCTTCGAAGAAGAACGAGCCGCAATGGCTGCTAGATTGGCGTTTAGAGGCATTCACGATTTTTCAGAAAATGACTGAACCCGAATGGGCGCATGTGAAGTATGAAAAACCAAATCTTCAGGCCATCTCTTTTTACGCAGCTCCAAAGCAAAAGAAGGTGTTGAACAGTTTGGATGAAATGGATCCAGAGCTTCGCAAAACCATGGAGAAGCTGGGTATTTCCATTGAAGAACAAAAAAGATTAAGTGGCGTTGCGGTAGATTTCGTGATGGACTCAGTATCTGTTGCCACTTCATTCAAAGAAAAATTAGGCGAGCTCGGAATCATCTTTTGCAGCATTAGCGATGCCATTCAAGAACATCCTGAACTTATTAAGAAATACCTCGGAAGCGTTGTTCCTCGCACCGATAACTACTACGCGGCATTAAATTCGGCTGTCTTCACTGACGGTTCGTTCTGCTACATTCCAAAAGGCGTTCGTTGCCCCATGGAGTTAAGTACCTACTTCCGAATTAACGAAGCGGGTACAGGACAGTTCGAGCGCACATTGCTCATTGCAGACGAAGAAAGCTACGTGAGTTACTTGGAAGGGTGCACCGCTCCGCAACGCGACGAAAATCAATTGCACGCTGCAGTGGTTGAATTGGTTGCCATGCGCGATGCTGAAATAAAATACAGCACCGTTCAAAACTGGTATCCGGGAGATAAAGATGGAAAAGGCGGTGTCTTCAATTTCGTTACGAAACGCGGAATGTGCGAAGGAGCGAATTCTAAAATTTCATGGACCCAAGTGGAAACAGGAAGCGCTGTTACTTGGAAATATCCAAGTTGTATTTTGAAGGGCGATAACAGCGTGGGTGAGTTTTATTCTGTAGCTGTGACGAATCACTTCCAACAAGCAGATACAGGCACGAAGATGATTCACATTGGAAAGAATACCAAGAGCACGATTATCTCGAAAGGTATTTCTTCCGGACACAGTCAGAATTCATACAGAGGATTGGTTCAAATTGGAAAGAACGCGACCAATGCAAGAAATTTCTCGCAATGCGATTCGCTGCTAATGACCGATACTAGCGGCGCGCACACCTTCCCATACATTGAAGTGAACAACAGCACAGCGAAAGTTGAGCACGAGGCTACCACTTCAAAAATTGGTGAAGATCAAATCTTCTATTGCTTGGCGCGCGGTCTCGACCAAGAACAGGCCGTAAGTATGATTGTGAACGGCTATGCCAAAGATGTATTGAATAAACTACCCATGGAATTTGCGGTAGAAGCACAAAAATTACTCGCGATTTCTCTTGAAGGAAGCGTAGGATAAAAAGATAATTATGTTAAAGATTGAAAATTTACAAGCGCGCATTGAAGAGAAAGAAATCCTGAAAGGACTTTCATTAACCATTGGCGAAGGCGAAGTGCACGCAATTATGGGTCCGAACGGGTCTGGAAAAAGCACTCTTGCCTCTGTCCTTGCAGGAAGAGAAGACTACGAGGTAACTGGAGGTTCAGTAACCTTCAATGATAAAGATTTGTTAGACATGGCTGCTGAGGAGCGCGCTAGAGAAGGACTCTTCTTAGCGTTTCAATACCCTGTAGAAATTCCAGGAGTAAGTAACATGAACTTTCTGAAAGCTGCAGTTGGCGAGATTCGCAAGCACAGAGGACTTGAAGCATTAACCGCAAAAGAGTTCTTGCAATTGGTGAAAGAAAAATCTCAATTGGTTGAATTAGACGGACAACTTGCGAATCGCGCAGTGAACGAAGGATTCAGTGGTGGTGAGAAAAAGCGCAATGAAATATTTCAAATGGCTATGCTCGATCCATCGTTGTGCGTATTGGATGAAACCGACAGCGGACTTGACATTGATGCGTTACGTATTGTGTCTGAAGGTGTGAACGCGATGCGTGACGGAAAGCGTTCTTTTGTGATTATTACACACTACCAAAGATTGTTAGATCATATCGTTCCCGATTTCGTGCACGTATTGTACAAAGGAAAAATTGTGAAGAGCGGAACGAAAGAATTGGCACTCGAACTTGAAGAGAAAGGATACGACTGGTTAAAAGAAATGGAAGAAGCAAAATGAGTATTGTAGCGGAACTAAAACCAACAAGCACATTCAGCTTCAAACCGCACAAACATTCGGTTTCTGATTTTGCCTTGCCTACAACGCGTCTAGAGTCTTGGAAATACACTCGCGTTGGTGCCATTGATTCAACTTGGAAGCAAGCGGAACGCAATGAGAGTATCGTGCCGTTGGAAAACGGAATTCGAATTGAAAACGGATTTATAACCCTTCCTTCGACGAGCATTGCTGGAATTCAACTTACGTTGGGAAAAGATCTTTCAGCCAATCAGCAAGAGACCATTCTTTCCTTATTGTCGAAAGAAAACAGAACAGACGTCTTCGATGCGATATCCGAAAACGCTTCGAACGATCTTGTTTTAATTGAAGTAGAAAAAGGGAAATTAGTTGAAGACGTTTTAGCCATTGAATTGGGAAACTCTTCGAACATGTGCATGAGTGCGCCATACGTATTCATTGTTTCAAAAGAAAACTCGGTTGCAAAATTCACCGTTGACTTCAAAGGAGAATCAGAGCAGTCGTTTCACTTGGTGAATGTATATGCCCATGTTGAAGCATCTGCGCAGCTCGAGATTCACCAACTTCAAAACACATCGAAGAAGGAATGTGTCTTGCTAAGAGAGTCTATTTCTCAAGCTGAAAAAAGTGTTTTTAAAATCACGACTGTTACAGCAAGCGGAACATGGGTGCGCAACGAATTGAACATTCGCATTGAAGGACAACATTGTGAAACATTCCTTAGCGGAGCATACTTCCCGAAGCAGGATCAACTGATAGATAACCACACCTTTGTAGACCATCAGGTTGCGAATTGTTACAGCAATGAGTTGTACAAAGGCGTTTTGTTCGACAACGGAAAGGGAGTGTTCAACGGAAAGGTTTATGTGCACATCGATGCGCAGAAGACGAACGCTTATCAGAGCAACGCGAACATCATGATGAGCGACAACGCAAGCATGTTCACAAAGCCTGAGTTGGAAATTTACGCAGACGATGTGAAGTGCAGTCACGGATCAACTACCGGTCAATTCAATGAGGAAGCCCTATTCTACTTGCGTGCAAGAGGATTGAGCGAAGAGTCTGCGAAGCGACTATTGGTTTCAGCATTTACTTCAGATGTGATAAATCGCATCTCTATTCCTAGTTGGAAAGAATACGTTCTTGCGACACTTATTCAAAATGAAATCATAACCGAATAATCATTCGGTTTCAAAATATGGACAACGATACCCTTCAACATAACATGAAAGAATTGAGAAATCAATTCCCAGCGTTGAATCAAACGGTATACGGACGTCCCCTTGTG
>JBEIFO010000174.1:0-4973 GCA_040382375.1 Crocinitomicaceae bacterium | reverse complement strand
TTATTAAATCAGGAAAAATTTTAAGAAACTAATTCCATGAACGCATACATAGTTGGGGGTTATAGATCTGCTGTTGGCAAAGCGCAAAAGGGAATGTTCAAGTCCATGCGCGCCGACGAGCTTGCGGCGCAAGTCATTCAACATTTGATGAAAGACTTTCCGCAAATCGACAAAGATGAAATTAGCGATGTCATAGTTGGAAACGCCACACCCGAAGCAGAGCAAGGGTTGAACATTGGGCGTATGATTTCGTTGATGGGATTGAATACGGAAAAAGTTCCTGGCATGACCGTGAACAGATATTGTTCAAGCGGATTGGAAACAATCGCTCTTGCAAGTGCCAAAATTCATTCAGGCATGGCCGATTGCATTATTGCCGGCGGTGTTGAAACCATGTCGCCCATTCCCTTCGGAGGGTGGCGCATTGTCCCGCATCCCAAAGTTGCAAAGTCTCACCCAGACTGGTATTGGGGAATGGGATTAACCGCTGAAGCGGTGGCAAAAGAATACAAAGTCTCTCGCGATCAGCAAGACGAATTCGCTTTTCATTCACATCGAAAAGCCTTGGAAGCCATTGCAAACGGACATTTCGCAAATGGCATTGCACCTATCGAAGTAGAAGAAATTTTTCTCGATGAAAAAGAGAAAAGACAAGTTCGAAATACAACAGTAACCATAGACGAAGGACCTCGCGCAGGAACCACGATTGAAGCACTTTCAAAATTGAAACCTGTGTTTGCGCTAGACGGAACAGTTACCGCTGGTAATGCTTCGCAAACGTCAGATGGCGCGGCATTCGTCATGGTATGTTCGGAGGACTTCATGAAAAAACACAACCTCACGCCCATTGCACAATTGAAAAGTTATTCGGTTGCAGCTCTCGCCCCAAGAATCATGGGCGTTGGTCCAATCTACGCGATTCCTAAAGCACTTGCAGCAGCGGGACTAAAGCAAAGCGACGTTAATTTATTCGAATTGAATGAAGCCTTTGCTTCGCAAAGTGTTGCGGTAATCAATCACTTGGAACTAGATCCTTCACGCACGAACATCAACGGTGGAGCAATTGCATTGGGGCATCCGCTTGGTTGCACAGGAGGAAAATTGACTGTTCAATTATTGAACGACTTGAAAAGAAGAAATGAAAAATACGGCGTAGTAACCATGTGCGTAGGAACAGGTCAGGGCGCTGCTGGAGTATTCGAAAGATTTTAATAAAACAACACATTATGAAACCAATAACAGGTGGAGAATTTCTAATTCGCAAAACAACATCATCAGAAATTTTCATTCCGGAAGAATGGAATGAAGAACAACAGATGATGAAGCAGATGTGCGACGATTTCGTGAATAATGAAATCACGCCTATCCTCGACCGACTCGACAATTTGGAAGAAGGACTCATGCAATCCGTTCTTCACAAAGCAGGAGAATTAGGTTTGCTTGGCCTTTCAGCTCCTCAGGAATTAAATGGTATGGGTATGGATTTTAAAACCACCATGCTCTGCACCGAAATGCTCGGAGCAGGACATTCCTTTTCTGTAGCCTATGGAGCGCATACGGGCATTGGCACCTTACCCGCGCTCTATTATGGAAATACGGAACAGAAGAAGTTATTCGTTTCGAAATTAGCAACCGGAGAATGGTTCGGCTGTTATTGTTTAACTGAACCAAATTCGGGAAGCGACGCGAATTCAGGAAAAACAAAAGCTACGTTAACGGAAGACGGAAAGCATTATAAAATTTCCGGACAAAAAATGTGGATCACGAATGCGGGGTTTGCAGATGTGTTCACCGTATTCGCAAAAATTGAAGACGATGAAAATCTTACTGCATTCCTTATTCACAAAGACATGCCAGGCATCACCTTGAATCCAGAAGAAAAGAAAATGGGAATCAAGGGTTCTTCAACACGTCAAGTCTTCTTCAACGACGTTCTCGTTCCAATAGAAAACATGCTAAGCGATCGTCAGAATGGATTCAAAATCGCCGTTAACATTTTGAATATCGGACGCATTAAATTAGCCGGTGCAGTGATGGGTGGCGCCAAAGCAACAGTCACCGACTCTTTGGAATACGCCATTGCGCGCGAACAATTCGGAAGATCCATTTCAAAATACGGCGCTATTCGTCACAAGCTAGCTGAAATGGCTATTCGCTGCTACGAAACATAATCAGGGGTTTATCGCGATACTCAAAACATTGACGATGCATTTGCAGTATTAGCATAATCAGGAATGGAAAAAGGAGCGGCCGTGTTAAAAGGAATAGCCTCATTCGCTCCAGAATGTGCCATTCTAAAAGTATACGGAAGTGAAACGTTGGACTACGTTGTAGACGAAGCCGTTCAGATATATGGCGGAATGGGATACAGCGCTGAATCGCGCGTAGAACGAGCTTATCGCGACTCTCGTATCAATCGAATATTCGAAGGAACGAATGAAATCAATCGCATGCTCATCGTTGATATGCTTTTGAAAAAAGCCATGAAAGGCGAATTGGATTTAATGACTCCAGCTATGAATGTGGCGAATGAACTCATGTCAATTCCTGATTTCGCTGAGCCAAGTGAAGACATCTTCGAACGCTACTTAGCTTGCATTGAAAATTTCAAAAAAGCAGTCCTCATGATTGCTGGAAGTGCCGCACAAAAACTCATGATGCAATTAGCGAAAGAGCAAGAGATTTTGATGAACGTGGCTGACATGGCCATTTGGACATACGTTGCTGAAAGTACCGTTCTCAGAACTCAGAAGAGAGTTCATTTAAATGGAATTGAAAATTCAGCAAGTCAAATTGCCATGATGCAAACCTTGGTCACAGATCTTGCAGACTTCATAAATAAAGCTGGAAAAGATGCATTGAATTCGTTTGTTGAAGGAGATGAGCAGCGCATGATGATGATGGGCTTGCGCCGATTCACCAAGACAGAATCTTTCAACACCAAAGAAGGTCGCAGAGTGATTGCAGCAGAACTAATCAGCGCAGGAAAATACTGTTTCTAAAAGTGGAAAAGAAGTAGGGAATTAATTCCCTATTTCTGAATGAAACTTAATGCGCATCAATCGTAGAATTGCTTCTTCATAATCACCGTCGAAATATTCTTCGGCTTCCGCAATGTCGTCGGTTTCAGACTGCATGAAATATTCCATAATTTCATCTTGCGCATCTTCATCTATTTCATCGTCTATGAAATACTGAATATCCAGTCGTGTTCCAGCATGAACAATGGTTTCAATTTCATCTATTAAATCAGGATACGTCTTTCCAATTCCTTTCGCAATATCGAAAAGCGGAATACGCTTATCAACGTTTTGAATGATCTTAATTTTGTGACTGCTTTTCGCATGTGCACTTTTCAAAACAAAATCTTCTGGACGTTCAATATCATTGTCTTCAACATATTTCTTAATGAGCGCTAAAAACGACGAACCAAACTTCATGGCCTTACCTTTCCCTACTCCACCAATGTGCGAAAGCTCATCAACGGTAATTGGGTATTGCGTTGCCATTTCCTCCATCGAAGGTTCTGAGAAAATTACATACGGCGGAAGTCCTTTTTCTTTCGAAACTTTCTGACGCAATTCTTTCAGCATTAAGAACAACGTTTCATCGGATGCCCCGGAACCTGTTGCCTTCACTGCATGAATCAATTCACCATCATCATCTGTTTCTCCTATATCCTCTTCCTTCACCAAATCCATTTTGAAAGGAGTCTTCAAAAATTCCAATCCGTCAGCAGTAAGCTTTAGTGTTCCGTATGTTTCAATTTCTTTACGAATAAAATTCTTCACCAAGAGCTGACGCATAATAGCGTTCCAATGTTTATCAGTTTCTTCTTTTCCAGCGCCAAACAACTTGTGCTTATCCGCTTTGTAAGTAGAAACCTCGGCATTGTTAATCCCGCCCAAGACATTCGCGATGAATTTCGCTTTGTGAGTTTCTTTAAATGCTTTGATACACTCTAAAACCAATTTCACGTCTTCCGTGGCATCGAAAATTTCTTTCGGCTTGCGTGAGTTGTCATCCATGCCCGCACCCTCACCGGTAACATCATCCCATTCTTCACCAAAATAGTGAAGCAAATATTTTCTTCGGCTCATTGCCGTTTCGGCGTAAGCCATTACTTCTTGAAGAAGCAACATTCCTATTTCCTGCTCTGCAACAGGTTTACCGTGCAGAAACTTCTCTAATTTCTCTACATCCTTCGGTGAGTAGAAAGCTAAACAATGTCCTTCACCACCATCGCGCCCTGCGCGGCCTGTTTCCTGATAATAACTCTCTAAACTTTTTGGAATGTCATGATGAATGACGAATCGAACATCGGGTTTATCGATACCCATTCCGAACGCTATGGTTGCAACAATAACATCTACATCCTGCATAAGGAATTTATCCTGGACATCGTTGCGCTGATGGCTGTCCATTCCAGCGTGGTATGAAAGCGCTTTTATTCCATTTGCAACAAGCAACTGTGCAATCTCTTCCGTTTTCTTTCGCGACAAGCAATATACAATTCCACTTTTACCAGCGTTCCCTTTAACGAACTGAATAATCTGTTTTCCAACGTTTACTTTCGGACGAACTTCATAATAAAGATTATCGCGGTTGAACGAAGACTTAAAAACTTTCGCGTCAACCATTCCAAGGTTCTTCTGAATATCAATCTGAACCTTTGGCGTAGCTGTTGCCGTTAAGGCCATCACGGGTAAGTCAGCAATTTGCTGAATAATTGTTTTGATTCTTCTGTATTCAGGTCGGAAATCGTGTCCCCATTCTGAAATACAATGCGCTTCATCAATGGCAACAAATGAAATTTTACAAGTTCGAAGAAATTCAATATTCTCCTCTTTTGTTAAAGACTCTGGGGCCACATAAAGAAGCTTGGTCTTGCCACTGAGCATGTCCTTCTTTACTTGAGCTATTTCGCTTTTATTCAATGAAGAATTTATAACGTGAGCTATACCCTCCTCATT
>JBEIFO010000173.1:0-4979 GCA_040382375.1 Crocinitomicaceae bacterium | reverse complement strand
GCGCTTTCCAAAAACATAATTCTCATAATAATCAATGAGCTCGGGTTTCCGAACTTGTTCCCAAGTTGAGACATCGTTGATCTGCCTGTTGTTAAAGGACTTCCTCACCCCTTGAAGTGCGGGGGCCAAATCTCTCAATTCAGCTGAATGAACTTTTTCTACAGAACGCACGCAAGAATTAAATGAGAATGCAATAAAGCTTCCAACTAAAAATAATATGAGAGAATATCTTTTCATTTATTTCGAAAAGCGAAGCGCCAGTTTATATCCAATCCAAGCCATAGGAATGTAGGCCAATCCCAAATCCACGGCATCAAACCACAGTGGTGAAGGCAGAGCGAAAATCATCGAAGCTCCGCTCAACATAAATAAAAACCCTGCTAAAAGTGCCCATGATAACTTCCTGCCATCTATTAACCAAGTAATTAAATAGGCAGAAACAAATGTCCCTATCGCATGAGCAAAAAAAGGCATTAGAAAGTGTTTTGGCTCCATAACTGACATTGCAGCTACCAAGTCTTCCGACTTAGTTAAATCAAATCCCGCAGGAGGTGTAACAACTCGAAAACTGAGATTGACAATTGCACTATTGGTAAAACCACCAATAATTAAACAATCTACGAATAAAAAAATTTGAATAATTGCATTTCTCATTGCTATTAATTTTTGTGGTGAAGTTAAGTAGATATCCGGAGAGCACCTAACTAACGCTTGCACCATTGTTTCGGTGTGAACACGGGTAACAGCGCATGCTTGTAATCTTTCACATTTCTCGTCACCAATGCATCTACTTTTTTTGAGCGAAGAGCAGAAAAATATTGAACTCCGTCTTTAAAATCTGGGAACTTCGATTGAATAGCATTTTCTATATCGTCGTTGTTCGCGTCGATAATTTTAAAATGCTTGTTGACGAATAACACGGAACTATTCGCAAACTTAATATCATGCAGCTTCCGAATAATGAAATGCATGTTCGCCAACACAATTGAAGAAGTACAGAGGGCACACTTCCCTTGCTGATATTGAACAAACAAATTCTGAGCATATTCGAAGTGATCTTCTCGCTGTAAAACCAAATCGAGAATAACGTCTGAATCAACGAACAGACGTGGCTTATTCATTCTTGTTCAACAAATAATTCAAACGCTCTTCTTCCATATTCAGCTTTCGCTTGGCATTCGATTTTTTCAAGAGCAAATGAAGGGCTTGCAGTTCTGTGTTAACAGGAGCGTTGTTTCCAGCATCTTCGTTCACCAAAGACGCTAAATAATTTTCCACTAAAGATGAAATAGATTGGTTGTGCTCGGCTGCGTACTTCTTCGCCTTTTCAATAACCTCTTCGCTCACGCTGAGCGTGAGCTTCGGACGATACGTTGATTTCTCTTTCACCTTCTTCATTCAACAAATATACGTATACATTTTAAATAAATTGCACGTATACCTAACTCCCAAAAAAATTATCCGTCTTAACTACCTTTGCACCCTTACTTCAACATTATGAAAAAGATTATTGAGTGCGTGCCGAACATTTCGGAAGGAAGAGACAAAGAGAAAATCAACACCATTGCCCAAGCCGCAGCTGCTGTGCCTGGCGTGATGTTACTCGATGTTGACCCCGGTGCTTCAACCAACAGAACAGTAATCACCATTGCAGGTGAACCTGAAGCTGTGCTCGAAGGCGCATTTCAACTGATGAAGAAGGCACAAGAGCTTATTGACATGCGCAATCACAAAGGTGAACACCCTCGTCAAGGTGCGACCGATGTTTGCCCTCTTGTTCCCATTGCCGGAGTTACACTTGAAGAATGCGCAGCGTATGCCCAGCAATTGGGTGAGCGTGTAGGAAGAGAATTGGGCATACCCGGATATTTCTACGAAGCAGCTGCGAAACAAGAGGTACGTGCTAATTTGGCGAATTGCAGAAAAGGAGAATACGAAGCGATTGAGAAAATAACTACTGCTGAATGGACACCCGATTTCGGTCCGAAAGAAGTAACGGAAAATGTTCGCAAATCTGGAATCACAACCATTGGTGCGCGCGATTTCTTAGTGGCGTATAACGTGAATTTGAATACTACTTCAACACGTCGTGCAAACGCGATTGCTTTCGACATTCGCGAAGCTGGACGTGTTTTGAATGAAGGTGGAAAGCCTGTACTCGATGAAAACGGAGAACCTAAGCGCATTCCAGGCACATTGAAATCTGTAAAAGGAATTGGTTGGTACATTGAAGAATACGGCGTAGCTCAATTGTCATTGAACCTCACGAACATCAATATCACTCCTGTTCATATTGCCTTTGAAGAATCGTGTAACAAGGCAGCCGAGCGCGGCGTTCGCGTAACTGGAAGCGAGTTGGTTGGATTAATCCCTAAGAAAAGTTTATTGGATGCGGCTGATTATTTCTTGAAGAAGCAAGAGCGTTCAGTAGGTATATCAGACAACGAAAAAATTAAGATCGCTGTAAAGTCTTTGGGACTCGATGACCTTGCTCCTTTCCATCCGGAAGAAAAAATTATTGAATTCATCATTGAGAAGAATTTAGGAGGCGGAAAGAAATTAGTTGACATGAGCCTAACTGCTTTCGCGAACGAAACACTTAGTGAATCTCCCGCACCTGGCGGTGGATCTGTTAGTGCTTACTGCGGATCCATGGGAGCGGCATTAGCGGGAATGGTCGCAAACCTGAGCGCACACAAACGCGGATGGGATGCGCGCTGGGAAGAGTTTTCGAATTGGGCGGTAATTGCCAAAGAAATTCAAGATGAATTGAATTGGTTGGTCGACGAAGACACGCAGTCCTTCAATAAAATTATGGAAGCCTTCGGATTACCGAAAAATTCTGAAGAAGAAAAAGCTGCTCGCACCGAAGCCATTCAAAGCGCATCGAAATACGCGATGGAAATTCCAATGCGAACTGCTCGCGTTTCGTTTAAAGCCTTTGACGTTTGTGAAGCCATGATTGAAATTGGCAATCCGAATTCAGTGACCGACGCAGGTGTTGGTGCATTGGCTATTCGCACTGCTGTGCTTGGAGCATGTTACAACGTGCGCGTAAACGCTGGAGGAATATCTGACAAAGCATTTACTGAAAAATTAGTCAACGAAGCGGCGGAGCTAGAGAAATTTACCGATCAAAAAGACATTCAACTTAGAACTCGCGTTTTGGAGAAGATTAGTTAATTTAAGGAATAAAATTTAATTTCGGATTTATTAATTCATTCTTATTAAATTTGTCCTCCCTAAACAATACCAGTTTTTTTTTCAATCGATCATGGCCACCAAAAAAAGAAAATTACTAATCATTGTAATCTTTACATTGCTTAGTCTAATTGCAACCGCGAGTTATTTTGTTTTTTGGAAAAATGCAAAATCAGAATTCAGTCGAGCCATAAATAAGGGTGATTGGGGCGTTGCTGAAAAGATTATTTCTGAGGGTAAATTTGATTCTGATTCAACGGCTAAATTTTATGCAATTGCCGTACTCAACTTTAAAAAACCAAATGGGAATTTCGTTGACGGGTTTAATCACTTCTTCAAGGCGGTACACAACAATTCGACTATCCATTTTTCACTATCGAATAACGAAATTAAAAGCACCGTAACTAATTATTTAACATCAGCAAATCAAAGTCAGAAGTTTTTATTTACCTCTAATCTTGAATTGAAAAATGCCCCACAAGAATGGAAAGATTTTTTTTGGAATTTCTTTCATAGCGAGGCTGTTTCGAAACAATCTGTTGATGCATGGAGTAACTGCTTTCGAGTGGCAAACACAATAGAACAGAGCGATATGGCGCTTCATGCAAGACGAGGACTATTTCTAGACTTCGAATCTTTTCATTCTCTCGGATTAAATAAAAACGAAATATTAAAAACCAATCCCTGCTACACTCCAATTCTTGAGAACATAGACCGCATACACAATAAGCATTACACCTATTACGATCTATTCAACAATAGCTTTGACAAAAATAACTTCTTAGCATGGAGATATATTGTTGCAGACTTCAACACAACAGACGAAAATGGAAATTGCAAAGGTTGCAACGATGAACAAGCCAAAAACAATTCATTAGAAGAATTTAAAGAACTACTTATTTATTGGGAAGAACAGAAAATTACTGCAACCAATGAACAAATTATAACGAGTTGGTACAATTCATTATCACTAACTGAAAAACAGAAATGGGGAAGTCAATTCTACACCTACCTTAACTATTTTCAGCATGTTGATCAATTCCGAACAGAACCACTTTACAGAGATCCTATCATTGAAATTGAAGGCAAAAAGTATTGCATAGGCCAGCGCATGTGTCTTTGTGAGATTCAAAACGACACTCTTATTATGGTTGCGCAATTTGTAACATCCTCTAAAAACGCTGCTAAATCTCAAAGTAATCAGCACGACTTCGACGGTCAACCAAGATATTACGGTCCGAAATGTAAAATCACATCACGCTATTGGGATCATCAATTCGCCTACGACAGTCTCGACCAAAAAAGAGATAAACTCCTTGGGTTTGGTAGTCAGCACGTGATTACTTACAAAGGCCACGTTCCACTACCGAACTTCATGCACATTACCCCAGATGACGAATTCCCAGGAGCTAAGGGATATGTGAACGGAATTCATGAATTTGCAGTTGGAGGAAAGAGGCCCGGAATTTTTATGGGAACTCCCATTAGTTTGGGATGTGTGCGCCTTCACGACTACCCTTCGAAATTTGTTCGCTGGTGGACGCCTAAAAACGCGAACTTCTTTACTTGCTACGAAAACAGTAGGTACGTTCAAATAGTGCCCAACTAAAAGAATGTCGCCTATATTTGAGGGAGATACTATCCATTAAATAAATCAAGATGACAACCATAAAATCTGCACTTGCACTACTTCTCCTAAACTCAATGATTTTCTCTTCTTGCGCTCAAAGTTTAAAAGATTTAAAAAAGCAAGCTGAACAAAAGCTTCAGCAAACGGC
>JBEIFO010000172.1:0-5027 GCA_040382375.1 Crocinitomicaceae bacterium | reverse complement strand
ACGTAATTTTTCTGGACGAAGCACTGCGTCGTCGTATTTCACTACGTCGTTTTTTGGATCTATTTTCAATCCCAATTCTTTCACCACAACACCGTTCACATTCACCAAACCTAGTTCAATCAATTGATCGGCTTCTCTTCTCGAAGCTATTCCTGCGTTGCTTAGGAACTTATTCAAACGAATTAATCCTTCACGCTCGGTCTTGCTTATGTATGCTTTTTCGGGAACGAACTCTTTGTGAAGTCCGCCACTTTTTTCTCTTTTCTTCTCTTCTTTTACACGCTCACGAGCGTTTGAACGATATGGCTTCGGCGCATCTTCGTCGCGTCCAGATTTCTTAGGCGCTTCGGTGCGTTTAGGTCTTGTGCCCAAAACATTCTTACCTCTGTCGTGACGGCTCGTGTCTTTCGGTGCCTTTGCCGGACGCTCGGGGCGTGCTGCAGCTTTGGGTTCTGGACGTTCAGCATTGTAACGACTTTCGTTTCTTCCACCTGTGCGGTTTGAACGTCCACCGCCTGTTGGTCTTGCGCCACCTCTTCCACCTTCACTTCTTCCTTCACCGCGTGCAGGGCGATCGGAATAAGCCGGACGGTCACTGCGCTCTGGTCTATCCGATCCTGAGCGAGCAGGACGATCTGGTCTAGCAGAACCAGAACGAACGGGACGGTCGGGTCTATCAGAACCTGAACGAGTTGGGCGATCCGGACGAGCAGAACCTGAACGAACAGGACGATCCGGACGAGCAGCACCTCCACGTGCAGGACGATCGGGTCTCGCCGAAGCAGGGCGCTCTGGACGAGCTCCTCTTTCTGGACGTTCCGATTTTGATGAACCCGAACGAGCGGGGCGCTCGGTGCGAGAACGATTTGGTTTTGGATTAGGCATAATGAATTATTAATGCAAAAATAAAGGGACACCTTCAAATTGAGGTGTCCCTTTTTTAATTGGGCGAAAATTATTTTTTCTTCTTTCCTTCAGGTGCTTTGTCTGCAGTAGCAGCAGCAATAGAAGCACGAGTTGCTTGAACTGCAACAACAGCAGCAGCATCAGCTTCCAATACTTTACAACCAGGGATAGCAATTTCGCGAATACGAATCATATCACCAATTTTCAAGTGTGTGATATCAAGCATAATTTCGTTTGGAAGTTCTTCTGGCTTTCCGAAAACACGAACCTTACGGTAGTTGATCGCTAAACGACCACCCGACTTCACACCTTCAGAGTTACCGGTTACACGAACGGGTAAAGCTGTTTTAACTTCTTTTCCAGGAACCAATTCCAATACATCCAAGTGAACAACTTTGTCTGTTACTGGGTGACGTTGAACTTCTTGAATAAGACCGTGACGAACTGTTCCGTCAATATCGATCAATAATTCCAAGGTGTCTGAAGACGCCATGATTTTGTCCATTACTTTGGTGGTAATGCTAAAGTGTGTAGAAGAGTTACCACCGTAGATAACGCCAGGAATGTCTCCTTTGCGACGTAGTTCTGCAGCATTTTGTCTTCCTACGCTCTCGCGGAGAGAGCCGCTCAATGAAAATTGCTTCATGTTATTTGATTTTAAGAGATAATAAATTTCGAACTGATACTTTTGTTTTCAATCAGGTTTTGAAGAACACTTGCGAATAATTCGGAAATGTCTAACACCGTGATTTTATCTTTTGGCTTTCCATCTTTCAACGGAACGCTGTTGGTCACTATTAATTCCTTCAACACTGAATCTTGAATGCGCTCGTAAGCCGGGCCGCTCATTACAGCGTGCGTACACATGGCTCTTACGCTTAGGGCTCCATGCTCCATCATCATTTCTGCAGCTTTACACAACGTTCCAGCTGTGTCTACCATGTCGTCTACAATAATAACATCTTTTCCTCTCACATCACCAATCACGGTCATGCTTTCAATCTGGTTAGCGGCCTTGCGTTGTTTGTAGCAAATAGCGAGGTCACAACCTAATATTTTTGCGTAAGCACTTGCGCGCTTTGTTCCTCCGGTATCAGGCGCAGCAATAACCAAGTTGGTCATATTTTTTGCCTGAAGAAAAGGGATCATAATTGTGCTTGCGTATAAGTGATCCACTGGAACCTCAAAGAATCCTTGAATTTGCTCTGCGTGAAGGTCCATGGTAATCACACGGTCAACACCAGCAGCAGTGAGTAGATTAGCAACAAGCTTCGCTCCTATTGGAACACGTGGCTTGTCTTTTCTGTCTTGTCTAGCCAATCCGAAGTATGGCATAACGGCAACAATACGCTTTGCAGACGCGCGTTTCGCGGCATCTATCAAAAGTAAAAGTTCCATTAAGTTATCTTGTGGAGGGAAGGTAGACTGTACGATAATGACATCTTTTCCGCGCACGGTTTCTTCAATAGACGGAGCAAACTCCCCAT
The DNA here is from genome assembly GCA_040382375.1 of Crocinitomicaceae bacterium. GTDB lineage: Bacteria > Bacteroidota > Bacteroidia > Flavobacteriales_D > Sanyastnellaceae > CAIZGX01. The sequence continues at coordinate 2,634 of JBEIFO010000172.1, read as the reverse complement.
CGCTGAAGCGTTGAATCAATACGTTCCCGAGCTCTGTTCCGAAGGAGTGAGCAATACCCTCGCCTAAGTATTTAGACGCGGAACCAGAAAGAATTTTAACCATGTCGTTCATAACAGTACCTTAAAAAGGAGTGCAAAGATAGTTAATTTATTGAGAATGACAAGGGGTAGAGCTTCTACTTCGAATTAAACGTGTTCATGGTAAGACCTGAATCCTCTGATTGAAATAATACATGATAAAACTTAAATAACTCTATCCCAAACTAAAACCGCTGAAAACCCAGCGGACGTAAAGATAAAACAACCCCATGCCACCCCAACCCACAGCCCAACCTGCGCATTCCCTGCCAATTAATCTCTTTTTTGCTTCTTTCTTGTAGCACATTAAATATTCAGGATCAGAGAACTGATCTTTATTTTGAGATATACCTACTTTATTTTTATAATCAACATTATGAGGCGAAGGTTTTGCGAGAATTGCAGTTCCAATAACAGCCAATGGACCAAAAGCAAGACCTAAAAAGAAGTGCTCTCCTTTTTTGCCGTGATACTTTTTTGCATCCATCTTACCATTAGCGCAATTATCCGCCGAACTAGCAGAATCCAAAACAGCCAGGTATTCCACAAACTGCTCATCGTTCGGATTTTCGAATTCAACGGAATAAATATCTTTTGCAGGTACTTCAACTTTTCCAACCTCTGTTTTAAACATCACGCTGCAAGATTTAACTTTAACAACATCGCCCTGAAACTGCATTCCATTAGTTAATGTTAGTTTATCAAAGGCCTGGGTCGAGATTACAGTTAATCCAGTTAAAAATAATAAAATCAGTTTTTTCATACAGGTGTTTTTAAATAAGGTGGAACAATGATACACCTAAATCACTCGGAACCAATTTTTTATAAAAAAACAACCCGTGGTGTTTTAGAACAACACCCTAACATAGTCCTGAAGAAACAATCTACTTTGAATTAAACGTGTTCATGGTTAACCCTAATCCAATGAACGCGAAAGACAAACATCCCTGTGCCGATTTCTGCACCACCGCCTCTAAGCCTTCCTTCTCTTCGCCGGTCCAAGCGCCTAAGACGTAATCTACTTGCTGACCTTTATCGAACTCCTTCCCTACACCCACACGAATGCGCGCGTAATCTCCCGTATTTAGTATCTGCTGAATGTGCTTCAATCCGTTGTGCCCACCGTCGCTTCCCTTGCCGCGCATGCGAACCTTTCCAAAAGGCAAAGCTAAATCGTCGGTGACAACCATAACATGCTCCAACGCAATCTTCTCTTGCTGCATCCAATAGCGTAAGGCATTTCCAGATAAATTCATGTAGGTGGAAGGTTTAATGACAATGAATGTCTTTCCCTTCGAACGAAATTCTGTTTTGTCGGCGTAACGCTCGGTAGAAAATGTAGCGTTGTGCTTCGCCGCTAATTCGTCGGCGACCAAGAACCCAATGTTATGACGGGTATTCGCGTATTCAGCGCCTATGTTTCCCAGTCCAACAATTAAGAACTTCATCTTACTTCCAAGCTTTTACAATTAGTCCAGTCCCTGTGGTGTGCGATCCTTTCACATCGAACACATTCAACAACAATGAAAACGGCATGGTGACCAAATAATAAATCGGAAGGATAATGAAAAAGGCTTTCGATTTATTCAACATGAGCATCGGATACTTCATAGACAGCTTCCAAGAAATCTTTCCAGGAGCACCATAACTGTATCGAGCATCTACTTTCGAGAATCCGGCACGCTTGCATTTCTCTTCAATCTCATCAATGCCATAACCATCGCGAACGTGCTCTTCAATAAACGAAGTCTCACCGTCATCGTGCACGTCACTTCCACCCATATTACTTGGCGTGCTAATCAAAAGCATGCCGCCCGTTTTCAAACTTTTGCAATAATTGGTCAACACCTGAACGTCTTCTTCAATGTGCTCCATAACGTCTACGCACAAAACTAAATCGAATTTTTCCGGTTGAACGAACGTCACCAAATCTCCTACTTCAAACTTCACTTGACTCTTTCCAATTCGATTGAAAAACGCGTTGCAATCGGCAACCTGCTCTTCCTTCACATCAACCGCTAAAATTTCAGCTTGAGAAAACTTTTTGCTCATCCAGAATGAATACTGCCCGAATCCAGATCCCGCATCTAAAATTTGTTTCACGGCACCACTGTTCAATTTCTTCAGCTCACTGCGAATGTGCCATGAACGAAGAAGCAAAACATCTAACAAAAAATAAAACAACTTACGCAAGAATGGCGTGCTATTGAAAACACTTCCTAAACTGCGTTTAATAGGATCGTAATGCATGTTTACTTCTTCAATAAATTATCTATGGTTTCGTAGTAATCCAACGAATCGTCAATGTAATACTGCAACTCAGGTACTTTGCGCATTTGCTTTCCGACCTTCAAACCCAATTCTCTTTTTACCGAAGAATGGTTCTGCTTCAACAATTTCAAGGCCTCATCCTTCTTATCTGAAGGGAAAACACTGATGTAAATGCGTGCTAAACTTAAATCGGGCGCCACACGCGTTTGCGTTATGGTTACCATGCTTCCTCCCAACCATTCGCGTGCATTTTGTTGAAACAACACTGCCAACTCGCGCTTAATT
>JBEIFO010000171.1:0-5067 GCA_040382375.1 Crocinitomicaceae bacterium | reverse complement strand
CAGTTGTCGTCGACGTCGTTACAGAATTCAGTCGCATCTGGATTCATACCGCTGTTGTTATCGTCGCAGTCGCCGGCACATGCAGAGAAGCCATCACCATCAAAATCAAATCCTTCATCTATTATCCCATCGCAGTTGTCGTCTAAGTTGTTACACAATTCCATAGCACCCGGATATGATAATGCATTACCGTCGTTGCAATCGTCAACGCATGAAAAGAATCCATCTCCATCTAAATCGGCATTGGTCGTAATGAATGAACTGTTGTCGTTGCAGTCGTTGCCATTCGTTACATATCCCGAAGGAATTTCGCAACCGGTTGAAGCTGTCAGTGGGTCACCGAATCCATCGTTGTCTGCATCTTGGTAATATGTGATTTCATTTGAAACAGTTACTGCACCTACCCAAGTCACGCTATCGTTCGCTGTTCCGTTGGTTACCACAAGTGTTACGTTGTAAATTCCGGGAGTCGTATACATCACATACGGATTTTGCAGAGATGAAGAGCTAGGCACTCCACCTGGAAATACCCAGTTCCACGAGGTTGGATTGTTGTTCGTGTTGTCTATGAAATGAACAGGATAATTCACACAAGATAAATTGTTGAACGTGGCACTTGCGGCAATGTATTGAACAGGCACGCACGGTCCGATTTCAGTAAGTACGTTGTGTGTGAAAATGTTCAGAGCTTCATCGAAGGCGGCAATGCAAATTTCATTTCCGGTAAAGGACTCAACATAAACGCGAAGAACAGCAGTAGGTGTGTAGTGCACGGGAATCATGCTACCCAAGTGTCCCAATGCTGCAATCTTCACTCCACCAACTTCTTTGTAAACAATAGAAGACCACGTTGTAATTGGAAGAAGAGATGTTACGTTGGTAATCGTTGCTCCTCCAATATCGAATTGCAGTGCGTTCACTTCACCGTTAGGATTCATGATTGTTACATCGAAGTAACCCAATTCAGCATTCACGTTAGTAACGCCGAGCGTTACGGTTTCAGAGGCGTCTACAATTTCGGGATCCCAACCGCACGGTTGCATGTTCCCTGGGATAACACCCGCATCGATTTGTGCGTGAATACACTCTTCAAGATATGCTGCATCTGCAATACTAATATCCCCGTCGCTATTTAAGTCGTTGCAAATAGATGCTGACAGATCTGAATTAACTGCTGAATTTCCGTACATATCCACGTCAACTTGCGTGTAGCTTAAGTCGCTATTTAAATCACCTTTTTTGGTTTCAGCTGGACAATTGCCCAAACAATCTGGTTGAGCATTACCGAAGAGTTGACCCACACAGTCAACGATTTCAGGACAAGAACCTATCGGAAGTTTCACGAAGTTGATGATGTTATTCATGGCATCGCGTTCGAAGGAAATACACACTTGCGCCCAGTTGTTGTCATAGCGCAATTCATAGTTTCCAAGGGCGTCTGGATCTTGATCCCAGTTGGTGCGAACCACCAAGTGGTAGGTTCCTGCGGGTACATTGGTAATGTCAATCCATTGGCAACTTAATCCAGAGCTATATACATCATAACATCCTGCTGTAATACCCATGTTTCCACAGCCGTATTTCGCAACTCCTGTCACACAACCAATGTCAAGTACGCAGAAGCCGTTTTTGAATCCGATTTCAGGCATTAAATTCCCGTTGTTGTCATACAAAAGATATTCTGCATATCCAGAATAGTGATAGTGATTGTGGCAAGGATCGAAAATGAACTGTGGATTCGCCACGTTCGGCACACCAATGAAATAATCGAGGTTTCCGATGTTGTCGATTCGTGTGGAGAAGCGCACGATTTGACGGGTGCCTAATCCTTGGAGACAGCCTTCATTCACCAAGCATCCATCTGTTGCAGTAAGTGTGGTTTGGTACAATGAAGTATAAAGCACGTTGCCTTCAACCATTATATCGGGACCGACATTCGAACAGTTCGGATCTCCGTTGTAATAACATGCAGCGGGTGCTTCAGCAAGCGGGCTATAGTTACAAGCGTTTAAGTCCATGCATCCAACGATTGGTCCCATGTATTCAAACAGCACTTCGAAGGCGTCTAATCCGCATGCTCCACCCACGTCGCCTACGCGCACGTAATAGGTCATTCCTCCTTCGAGGTAAGGTGTAATCTCCGCTTCAATTCCACAAAGATCATCGTTGAAAGTATAGGTTGCTTCAATGGTGTTATCGAAAAGCGCCATGTTGCAATAATCGTAAAGCCAAATCTTCGTATCGCATCCGGCTAAGCCGCATGTTGAAATTTGATACTGTCCGTTTACAGAAGGAGTAAAGGTGTACCAAGTGTTTGGAGCAGGAACGTTATTCAAACCGAGATTCGCAACTATAGCATTGTCGCAACTTGTTCCTTGTGGGCAGTTGACTTGAATGGTTGCAAGCGCGCCGAATGCGGCACCTGTTGCAACTGAGTTTCCATCTAAATAGATGCTGTAGTTTCCAGCTCCGTTCGCGCAGCACAATCCATTTCCACCTGTATCATAAATTTCTACACGGTGACAGTTGTTGCTAATACAGAAGTTCGCATCGTTGGTTGTGCCTTGCTGAATAACTAAGTTTTCTGGATTGAAGACTTTCCAAGAAGTTTGTTGTGGAAGGTTGTCCGCAGTGATATCGAGGGTTAAGGTATGTCCAGTTGTGACAATCACATTCAGCGTAACACTGTTGCTGTTTCCTTGCGGATCAAAGGTTGTAAGCGTTACTGGAAACATTCCAACTGCCGCAAAAGTGGTGGTTGGATTTTCCAATGTTGAAGTTGCAGGAACACATCCGGCAGGGAACGTCCATTCGAATGCCGTTGCATTTCCGGTGGAAGTATTGTTGAATTGAAAATTCATGCAATTCATTCCCGAAGGGTAATAGTTGAAATTGGAAGCAAGCGCAGGGAATTCACATGTGCCGTCGTCAATGGTTGCGCACGAATTGAAGTTTGTTGCATTAGCATTCGTGCAACCTGAAACAGTGGTAGCAGTTATGTTGAAGTTGAATTCACCCATGGTGCTGTTGTACCCGCCCACTTGAATGTAATACGTTTGCCCAATGGTTAAGTAGTCGTCTTCGTTCGCTCCGGCGGTTCCGTTACCGGTAGGACAACCAAATTTCACCATAGAAAAATTACCTGCAGCATCATCGTCATCGCAAGCAATGATTGATCCGTTGCACGCATTGTAAACCGCAATTTGTGTATCGGTAATTCCAGGTCCGGTTCCAGTGGTGGCGCTAGTTTGAATGGTTACATTTCCACCCTGGTAAACGAATGAATACCAAATATCGCGAATGGTCCCGCCGCAACCAGGCGTTGGCCCTGCGGCAACGTTGTTGTTATTGGTTACAATGACGCCGCTGTTTGGCACGAAAGCCGCTGCTGTAGCGCATGTTTCGTTTGGCATAAAAATGTTGCATAATCCGTTGTCAACTGTAGCGCATGAATTGTAGTTTCCAGCAGAAGGGTCTGTGCAACCTGCAATGTCAGCAGAGGTTAATTGAATACTAAAATTTCCTTGGAGATTGTTGTATCCACCAACTTGAACATAATACGTTGTTCCCACCGTTAAGGCTGGACATGTCATGACCAATTGAGAGGCATAACCCATTCCCGCAGCGTCGTCGTTGCAAAGCAATTGGGTTCCCGTGCAGCTATTGTATACAGCCATGCGTGTGTCTGCTAGTGTGCCTAACGTGGTAGTCAGCGTAAAGGTTCCTCCGGTAAAAGTGAATTTGTACCAAACGTCTTTAATTGCTGCGCCTGCGCCAACACCGCAAGAAGGACTTGTTCCTTCCGTTACTGTATTCAAGTTTGTAGAGGCAACTAATCCAACGTTTGGAATTAATTCAATGGCATTGGTGCAAATGTCATTCGAAGGAACTTGTGAAAGGGCCTGAAAAGATGCAAAGATTGCAAGCGCAAGTAAAATCTTTTTCATGATAAAGGTAAAGGTTTGAAAAAAAGAAAGTTACAAAGAATTGAAGGAGTAGAATAGAATTATTTCCGAAAAAAACCATCATCCTTGAAGTGCCACGGATCGGTCTTTCTTTCTGGGGCAATGTCGAAGTGTCCAAGGATATACGTGAAGGTGTATTGCGCATCAAGCTGATCAATGAGTTTGCGCAGTGATGCGTATTGCAATTCATTCGGACCAACGGTATAGGTGCACATGATTTCAATACCAATCGAACATGCATTCACATCAGTTGTTCCGTCTGGAAGTTGACTTTTTCCAGCGTGAAAAGCTATGTTTTCGTTATCTACCAATTGATAAACAACGCCGTCTCTTCCAATTAAATAATGCGCAGCAACGTTGTATTGCTTGAATTGTTTAATTACCCCTTTGACCGAGAAAGTATCGGGATTTTGAATGTTTGGAAATGAAGCGTTGAAGGTCGAGTGAATGATGAGTGCCTTAATCTCTCGCGCAACTTCACTGGTTTTGTATCCGAAAGAAACGGGTTTACGAACAATGACCGTATCGCTCACTTGCGCTGTTCCGGCAAAGGTCACAAAGTATAAAACAAGAATTGCGAAAAATCGCATTAGGCCTCTACAACGGTGAAAGTGTAGTACTCCATGATTTCGTTGCACAACAATTTCTTGCATGCTTGGTCAACGATTTGTTCTGCACCGGCATGGTCGGCAGACTCAACGAATAAACTCATGTGTTTTCCAACGCGAACGTTAGCAATGGTTCCAATAGATAAACTGTTCAATGACGAGGTCACTGCTTTTCCTTGTGGATCTAATAATGCTTCCAACGGCATTACGTTAATTTCAGCTTTAAACTTTTTCATGTTGTTTCCCAAATAGGTGTTGAACGGCAGATAAAATAAGGTACAAAAGTAAGGCAATTGGAACAGTCCATAGGACTTTTTTCAGAATGAAATGAGATCCAATTGCGGCAATGATGATACTTCCAATGAGAATAAACTTCATGGCGTTTTCCTTCCAACTAAAATTTGAAAATTTGAAGGAAAGGAGCGGCAGCGTAGATGCCATAAGGAATGCAAAGAGAAGGATGAGTCCAATGAGAACTTCAGTGCTCAAAGGTT
>JBEIFO010000170.1:0-5090 GCA_040382375.1 Crocinitomicaceae bacterium | reverse complement strand
GTTGGAAGTGGCACCGAAGATTGCCGTTTACACTCCGCTGGGCAAGCAGCCTTGGGACGATGCGGTGACTTTGGTTTTGACTTATGCTGAAATTCCGTACACGAGTATTTATGACGAAGAAATAATAACTGGAAAACTTCCTGAATACGATTGGCTTCACTTGCACCACGAAGATTTCACGGGTCAATATGGGAAGTTTTATGGGGCATATAACATGGCTCCTTGGTATCGGGACGAAGTTCGAAATCAAGAAGCAACAGCTGCTAAACTTGGATTCAGCAAAGTGTCTGAAATGAAGCGTGCAGTGGCCGTAACCATTAAGAACTTCGTGATGGGCGGAGGGTTTCTATTTACCATGTGCAGTGGAACAGATTCTTACGACATTGCTTTAGCAGCTCAAGGGACAGACATGGTGGAAAGTGTTTTCGACGGTGATCCCAGCGATCCGAATGCTCAGAAGAAATTAAATTTCACTCAGGGGTTTGCCTTCCAAAATTATAACATCATAAAAGACCCGATGGTTTATGAGTTTTCCAATTTAGACGGAACAGAAGATCATTTGAAAGTCAAAGAGGAAAACGATTTCTTCACATTGTTTGATTTTTCGGCGAAGTGGGATATTATTCCAACCATTCTAACACAGAACCATACCCAAGTAATTCATGGATTCATGGGACAAACGACTTCCTTCCGGGAAGGGTACATCAAAAGCGAAGTCACCATTATGGGTGAATCGAAAAATATTAAATGTGCGAAATACATTCACGGTGAATTGGGCCAAGGGCAATGGACGTACTATGGCGGACATGACCCGGAAGACTACCAGCATCGTGTGGGTGATCCTCCAACAGACCTTTCACTTCACCCGAATTCAGCGGGTTACAGACTTATTCTAAACAACATTCTTTTCCCTGCTGCGAAGCGGGAAAAGCAGAAAACGTAATTTTTTTTTAAATAATTGCAACCTTTTTCAATCTTAAGCGTTATTACTCTATAACGATATTCTTTCGTTATAAGTTTTAGTTAAGGTTTAGGTTAAGGTATTAAAAAGCTCGGAAAACGTTCCGGGCTTTTTAATGCTCAATACTTTGGGAAATAAAAAAGAGCAGCCGAAGCTGCTCTTTTCAATTCTACACATGCCCTTCATTACTTTTTATGAAGATGCGAGTTCTTTCTTGAATAACCGAAGTAGATCAACAATCCAACTGCCATCCAAATGGCTGCAACCTTCAATGTTTGCTCATCTAAAGAAGCTATCATGGCGCCACATACCAAAATACCAAGTATTGGAACCAACGGAACCAATGGGGTTTTGAATGGACGAACAAATTCAGGGTTCTTCACACGCATGATCCAAACGCCAGCGCTCACCAGAATGAACGCGAATAGTGTTCCGAACGAAGTCAAATCACCCGCAACACTTCCAGGTACGAAAGCCGCGAACAATCCAACAAATACGAATAAAATCCAATTTGCTTTGTAAGGTGTATTGAAACGCGGGTGCAATTCTCCGAATGCCTTCGGTAACAAACCGTCGTTACTCATAGAGTAGAACACACGGCTTTGTCCCATTAACATCACCAAGATAACACTCGAGAATCCGGCAAGGATAGCCACATTCACCGTTGTTCCCAACCACTCGTATCCTTTCATGTAGGTGGAAATCGTGTACGTTACAGAAGCTTCTTTTCCTAAAGCAGGATCACCAAAGTCAGACCATGGTGCCACGCCTGTAAGCACGTGTCCGAATAAAATGTATAAGATGGTACACACCACCAACGAACCTAATATTCCGATTGGCATATCGCGTTTTGGATTTTTCGCTTCTTGCGCTGCAGTAGAAACGGCATCGAATCCGATGAAGGCGAAGAATACAATTCCTGCTCCACCTAAAACACCGCCCCATCCCCAATCGAAGAATCCTTCGTGTCCTTTCACCCCTTCTGGGATTAAGTAAGGCGAGTAATGATCTGGGTTAATGAACTGCCATCCGATAACAATGAACACCAATACAATCGCCACTTTCAAGAATACAATAATGGCATTTACAAAAGCAGATTCTTTAGTTCCTTTAATAAGAAGTAATGTCAACATAAACAGGATAACTAAAGCCGGAGCATTGATAATTCCAGATGAAGTTTGAACCGCTCCTTTCAACGAAGGAAGCTTCTCTAACATCTCGCCAGATAATATCAATTTACCGTGGTGAACCGACTTCGACAAATCAGGAAACAATGCTGTCGCCTGATTCATGGCGTCTCCTGTTAAGTACTGAATACTTTCAAACGGCGAGTGGCACCATTCGTAAGGTATGGTTCCTCCAAAGAGATTATTCAAGTATTCGCTCCATGCGATAGACACGGTAGCCGCGCCCAGTGCGTATTCCATAACCAACGCCCATCCGATAATCCAAGCAACCAACTCACCCATGGTAACGAATGAGTAAGCGTAAGCACTTCCTGAAATAGGAATCATGGCTGCGAATTCTGCGTAGCATAGACCTGCGAACGCACATCCAATTGCAGCAACAATAAAGGAAAGGGTTACTCCATTTCCAGAAGCCTCTGCAGCAGCGGCAGCAGTTCTAACAAACAATCCAGCACCAATAATGGCGCCCACTCCAAGAGCAACCAACTGAAAGGCGCCCAACGTTCTCTTCAACGATTTCTCTCCGCCTTCTGCATCTGCGAGCATCGCGGCTAAATCTTTTTTCCTCCAAAGTGACATAATACTAGGTTTAGGTATTCCACAAATATAATGGATTCGAACAAAGTTCAGTTTAAGTGGTTTAAACTTTACAATAGAAAAAAATGATACACACAGAAAAAGAGCTGATTGCGATACAAATTGAGGAAATGGGAGATCAACACGTGATGACCACGATTGAGACTCCTATGAGGGAAGACGCTTTCTTGCTCAGTGATGAAGAGAAAATTGCGCAGATTGAAGAGAAGTTTAGAGACATCATGAATATCATGGGTATGGATCTTACAGACGATTCACTTCAAGGAACCCCACATCGCGTGGCGAAGATGTACATCAAAGAAATTTTTTCGGGATTGAATCCGGCAAACAAACCAGCGGTAAAGCTTTTCGAAAACAAATACCAATACAAAGAAATGTTGGTGGAGCGTAACATCACGTTCTACTCAAATTGCGAGCACCATTTCGTCCCAATCATCGGAAAAGCGCATGTGGCTTACATTTCAAACGGAAAAGTAATTGGACTTTCGAAATTGAATCGCATTGTGCAATTCTTCGCGAAGCGTCCGCAAGTGCAAGAGCGCTTGACCATTCAAATTGCTGAAGAATTAAAGCGTGTGATGGAAACTGAAGATGTGGCAGTGCTTATAGATGCTGTTCACTTGTGCGTGAGCAGTCGCGGCGTGCAGGACTTCAACAGCGCAACAGTTACCTCTTCATACTCGGGTGCTTTCAACAACGAAGCTACTCGCAATGAATTTTTGAAATACGTTAACCTGGACAAGTAATGAATTATTTAGTTATTGGTGGTTCGAAGGGCATTGGCGCTGCTACGGTAGAAATGCTCGAAGCACAAGGACATACAGTTTACTTCACTTCACGCGAAGCCTCTTCCCAGGTGAACAGTTTGGTTTGGAACATTGAAGACGATTCACTGAATCTTCCTGAAGGATTGGTTTTAGACGGATTGGTGTATTGTCCGGGCAGTATAAACTTACTTCCGGCTCACCGCATTTCTCACGAAGTGTTTCTTTCCGACATGAACATTAATGCCTACGGCGCGCTGAAGGCGACGCAGTTGGCACTTCCTTATTTGAAAAAATCAGAGTCGGCCTCTATTGTGTTCATCAGCACCGTTGCTGTGAAATTGGGCATGCCCTTTCACGCGAGTGTGGCTATGGCGAAAGGCGCTTTGGAAGGATTGGGCAAAAGCCTAGCAGCTGAATTGGCCCCGAAAATTCGCGTGAACGTCGTTGCTCCCTCACTTACCCAAACAGGCTTGGCAGAAAAATTCATCAACACCCCAGAAAAAATTGAAGCTTCAAACAAGCGCCATCCGCTAGGCCGAATAGGCCAACCGAGCGATCTTGCTGAAGCCATTACCTTCCTACTAAGCAACAAAAGCAGTTGGATGACGGGGCAGGTGATTGGATTGGACGGTGGGATGGGGTCGTTGAAGATGCTCTAAGGACGGAATCCTTAGAATGTCCTATGGACGAATGCCCGAAGGGCGAATGTCCTATGGACGAATGCACTTCGTGCGAATGTCTGCCACGAGGGTTTAACAACGAAGTTCAAATTACGTAGTAGGAATTATGAAATAGGAATTACGTAGTAGGAATAAAATCTTCGATTTTCCAATTACGAAGTTCATTTCAGTACGAGATTGTAAGTGATTGGATTAATTTTGTTATACTCAACAATCGGGTTGAACGGAAAATTATCACTCAACGCATTAAGTAATGAAACTAACTTCAGCGACATACCTCAATGACTATTCAGTTGAGTTATTTTTTTCTGGCGGAGAGAAAAGAACTGTGGATTTCAGATCTTTTTTATCTAATGCAGCAAACCCTATGACAAAGGCCTTTCTGGATCTTTCTAAATTCAAGAATTTCGAAGTAACGCACGGATACCTCTCTTGGAATAACGGTGAAATGGATTTTTCGGCAGATTCTCTCTATTCTTGGAATTTCTGAATTTCTCTGTCACATATTGTGACCCGATGCAAATCAATTCTTCCGCATGTATTAATCGGAACGATTGATCCGCAGGATTGATTCAAAGAATTGATCACGCAGTGATTGATCCGCAGGATTGATTCAAAGAATTGATCACGCAGTGATTGATCCGCAGGATTGATTGCGTAGCAATTGATTCGAAGAATTAATTCGTACTTTCGCGACATAAAATTCTACTATGGCGCTTATTGAAGAGATGAACAAAAGTGGGAACTGGCTATTTCGTTGGCGCAGCTTTCTTCCACTAGTATTGTATGTTTTAGCCGCTGCGGTTATTTGGTTTGAATTAGATACGGACAACCAGCTTTTCGATAAATCTTGGGCTTGGACGTGCCTAGGCATTTCATTTTTTGGACAATTGATTCG
>JBEIFO010000169.1:0-5100 GCA_040382375.1 Crocinitomicaceae bacterium | reverse complement strand
TTGGCAGCGCCATTCAGCACAATGTCTTGAATGCCACCAACTATTTGAATCTCGGAAATGTTTCGCTTTTGGAATACGCCACGAGCTATGCGGTTGATTGTGCTCCTGTGTATTCTTTTGGAACAGGAAACTATGGCACACCTTACACCCTTTGCATTGCACCTCAGTTTGGATTCACATCTGAAAACAACAACCGAAATATCACCGAAACAATCACAACAGAAACGGGTACAACCATTTTTCCGAACCCCGCTCAAATGAACTGCTCTATTTCTTCAAATAAAGGTATTCAGCGCATTCGCGTGTATGATTTAAGCAGTAGGAAGGTAGAGGACATTTTTGTCAACGGAAACTTTCGCTATGAACTCAACACTTCCAATTATTCAAATGGAATATTTCATGTTGAAATTCAAACGGAAGAAAAGACCGAAGTGAAAAAGCTAATTGTTTCTCACTAACCGAAAATTTCCTTCACGCGTTTTTCCCGATAGGAAAAAATCCCCTCTAATCTTTTCTTGACATAAACGGCGTAAGCGATTTTCCCTAAGATTCCCATGCCTATTGCATAGTGAATGGTGTCTGTCATTTTCACCCCACCTGCAACCGCTTCAAAATGATGTTGGTGATGCCACAAAGCATAAGGACCGAAGCGCTGCTCGTCTACAAAGTACTTCCCTTCTTCACAATGCGTAATTTCAGTTGTCCATCCCATTGGGATATTCAACAACGGGCGAACTTTGTATTGGATAATCATTCCCGCATACATCTTCACTCCTTCCACATCAGTAAGAATTTCAAAACTCATATCTGGTGGAGTCATTTCATTCAGATTGATAGGCGTCGCGAAATAATTCCATACAGTGTCGAGAGATGCTGGAATAAATGTTTCAGTAGATAAACGGTAAACTTTCATAAATGGAACAACAACAGATTCGTTGAAATGTTTTTACACCCGGTAACGAATCTTTTTCGTCCAAGCTAAAGACGGCTTTTCAATGAGTTCATACATTATCCAAGCACCTAGAACTGCATAAACTTGAATGGCTGCGAATACTAACCAGACTAACTTACCGTCTTGGGATTCGTGATAAAAGTATCCGTAGATAAACGACACGAAAAACAAATGGAATAAATAGTAAGAATAGGAAACATCGCCGATGAAATTCAACCACTTCGGGCCGCGTTTGATGAAGTAGATAGCCAAGAAAGTACATCCCGCCACAATGGTAATGTGCGTGCCTAAGACCAGTTGATCGTATATATTGAATAGTCCAACGCATAGCGCCGCGATTACACCGCTCCAAAATTCCAATTTCGAAATATTCTTTTTATAATAGAGAAACAGTGAAAACCCTAAGGCGAAAACCGGTAGATGGAAAAATAAATTCTCCTTGGTATGAACAGGCACGAAAAAATGCGAGAGGAAGGTCAATGCTAAGGTTCCGTAATAGGCCATTAACCGAACAGAAAGCTTATTGCTCGCCAAAAACGGAAAGACCAAAGCCAGGTATATGTAATACTGAAATTCAACAAACAAAGTCCAGTAAACTTCTATCACCCATTTCGATTCCTTGAATGGAACTAAAAAAGTAACACTGTCCACGAAGCGCTCTATGATTTCTACATCGTAGAACGAACGATTGTCTTTCATGATCCAGATACCTAAAATAAAAACGAGTACCGAGATGATAAACGGTGGATATAACCGAACAATCCGTTTCAACAAAAATTTATCTAGATTCTTGAAACTGTATTTCCCTTGCTCCATGGACCAAGGAAGAACAACACCACTAATTACAAAAAAAACATAGACTCCTTCTTGTCCCCAATCTAAAAGAGGAAGCAGTTCTGGATAAAATGGTTTAATGATGAATCCGGAATGAAACATACAGACCATCCATGCGGCTATACCTCGCAGGGCATTTAAGAGTCCTATCGGATTGGTTGTTGCTTCCATTGTTAAATAAAAAAATCCTTGAATCTCTTCAAGGATTTTATTTGTGCGATTGCTCGCTTTTGTACCCGGAGTGGGACTTGAACCCACACGACCGCAATGGTCACAGGATTTTAAGTCCTGCGTGTCTACCGATTCCACCATCCGGGCAAAACACTCAGATAAAAAAAAACCTGACAATCAATCAGGCTTTTTAAAACTTGAGCGAGAGACGAGACTCGAACTCGCGACCCTAACCTTGGCAAGGTTATGCTCTACCAACTGAGCTACTCTCGCTTAACTATAAAGAACTTTTGGATTGCAAAAATAAAAAGAACTTGCTATTCAACAAGACTTTTTTTTCATTTTCTTCCTTATTTCCGATAAATGCTTCTTTTGAAAAATCACTGCGTTGAAAACAAGCTAACTAGCTTGGGTTCTTCGCTTTAAACGATTCCAATATTTCCTCATCTGTTTTACCTAAAACTTCAAGCGCCATTTTCGCTTGCTCTGCCCAAAAAGAAGTTGAGAAATCGGTAATGAGTAACTGATATTCGGTTCTCGCAATATCGAACTGCTTCAACTTCGCATCGTTGATGAAGGCATACGTGTAGTGAAGTTCAGCTAGTTTTTCTTTATCGTTTTCCAATGCGAATGCACTTTCGAAGCAGCTTTTAACTTCTTCGTTGAAGTGCGCTTCTCCGCTTATACTTCCTGCCTTTTCAAAATACATGACTTGCGTGTTTCTATCGGTTGTGATCAAAGCAAGTTCTTTGTATGCGCCAACAATACCTTTCAGTTGTTCACGTGACATTTTAAAGATCGGATTTCCTGCTTTCACATTGGCATCGAAATCGTTAACCAACTTTAGCAAAGAGTCGCCATTTATTTTCTTTTCATTTGAAACGTCAGCAGTCTTGTTTCCACCACATGACGCAAAGAAAATTGAGCAAATAGCGATAAAAAATAATGTTCTCATCCTTTGTAAAATTTCATTCGGTAATCCGTATTAATATTTCCCTTTTGAATATCGCGAAGCTTTCCTTTCAAGAGTTGTTTGCGCAACGGGTTGATGCGGTCCGTGAAAAGAATTCCTTCAATGTGATCATATTCGTGCTGAACCACACGTGCAGCAAAACCTTCAAGTTCTTCTTCATACAACTCCCAATTCTCGTCGTAGTATTCGATTTTCAGATTTGGCTTTCGCTTCACATCTTCGCGAATTTTAGGAATTGATAAGCAGCCTTCTTCGCACGTCCATTCCGATCCGGACTCTTCAAAAATTATTGGGTTAATAAATACACGCTTGAAATCTTCGCAAGAAGGGTCTCCGTCTTCACCTTCTGCCACTGCTGAGGCATCGATTACAAACAAACGAATGGACCGTCCAATTTGAGGCGCTGCTATGCCCACACCGCTGGAGGCATACATGGTCTCGAACATATTTTCGATGAGTTCCTTCAGATTTGGGTAATTCTCATCAATTTCTTCCGCTTTTTTCTTTAGAACGGGATCTCCGTATGCAATTACTGGCAAAATCATAACTTCAATATTAAAGCGTAATGTATTCTGAAATTTCTAAACCATATCCTTCCAGCGCGCTGCGTTTGATTTGAGTCGATGAAATCAATTTCATCTTCGAAACGTTCAAAGCACGAATAATTTGTGCGCCAATTCCATAATCGCGATCATCGTTGTTTCGCTTTTCATTTTCCAACAAAACAAGCAAACCTTTTCCTTCTGTTTGAATGGTTTGAAGCGCACTGTTGAGCGAGTTGTGTTGTTGAAGAAGCACATCTATAAAATCTCCATACGACGAAACCGCTTGCACGCGAACGGGTACCGCTTCGTCCTCGCTCCAATTACCGAATTTCAAAGCGGCATGATTCCTTTGGTGCGATTCACTTGCGAAGTGAATCACTTCCACATCCATTCCCAACCAATTTCTATTCTCTCTTCTTGTTTCTTCAATGAGTGTTTCACGCTGAAGGCGATAGGCCACGAGTGATTCGATTGAAATGATTTTCAAATCCAATTCTTTCGCAATCTCTAACAATTGTGGAAGACGGGCCATGGTTCCGTCGTCGTTCATAATTTCAACCAAAGCACCGGCAGGTTTCATCCCACACAAGCGAGCTAAATCTACTGTCGCCTCTGTGTGTCCAGTTCTTCTCAGCACTCCGCCTTCTTTCGCGATAAGCGGAAAGATATGTCCAGGTCTTCCAAGATCTTCAGGGCGCGTGTTTGGGTCAATTAACGCCTGTATCGTTTTCGATCTGTCATGTGCGCTAATTCCGGTTGTACAACCGTTTCCAATTAAATCTACCGAAACGGTGAATGCTGTTTTATGCGGATCGGTATTGTTGGAAACCATGAGGTCTAGATTCAATTCTTCGCAACGGTCTTGGGTAAGGGCCACGCAAATGAGGCCTCTTCCAAATTTCGTCATGAAATTGATAACCTCAGGGGTAACAATTTCAGCAGGTGCAATGAAATCTCCCTCGTTCTCGCGATTCTCATCGTCAACAACAATAACCACTTTACCGATTTTAAAATCGGCAATGGCCTCTTCAATACTGTTCAATTTCACTTCGACTGTTGACATAATTACATTCTTTCGGGCATTTCAATTCCCAATACATTCATCGTTTTCTTAACTACCTCACCTACTTGTTTGGTAAGTGCCAAACGAAAAACTCTTAACTCGTTATTAGGTTCGCGAAGAATGGCACATTGCTGATAAAAACTATTGAATTCGCGCACCAATTCATAAGTGTATGCCGCTAATACAGCAGGATTATACGTATCCGTAGCATCGTCGAACGCAGCAGGAAGATCGAGCAAATGTTTAATCAATTGTCTTTCTGTTCCGTGTAGTTCACCGGTGTAATTCAGTTCACTTAACTCACCTTCAACTTTTCTAAGAATCGCTTGCGTACGCACGTATCCGTATTGAATAAATGGTCCTGTATTTCCATTGAAGTCGATACTTTCCTTCGGATCGAACAACATGTTTTTCTTCGGGTCTACGCGAAGCAAAAAATACTTCAATGCACTCATACCAATGATGTGATGCAAGTGGTCCTTCTCGTCATCTGACATTCCCTCAAGCTTACCCTGCTCCTCGGCCACTTCTTTCGCCACTTGCTTCATCTCAGCCATGATAT
>JBEIFO010000168.1:0-5118 GCA_040382375.1 Crocinitomicaceae bacterium | reverse complement strand
TAAAATATTACAAAGAGAGATTTATTAAATGTGCGCGAATTAAAATAGACCCTACTTTAGCTAAAGTTTAAATTTAGCTTATGTTATCATTTTTTTCGAAAAGCGCATTATTTATTGGGTTTTCCTCAATCCTTAGCTGTTCTACTGGCAACACACCTGTAAAGTCGGAAGCTCATAGCACTCAAACTGATATACAAGCAGTCCCAGACACAACAGAAAAACGAATTTTTATTTCCGCAGTCGGTGACTGCATGATAGGCACCAATTATCCAAGTGCAAATCTGCTTCCTCCTAACGATGGAAAAGACATTTTTCGTGATGCAGCGCCGTATTTGCAAAAATCGGATTTAGCATTTGGCAATTGTGAAGGCGGATTTTTAACCGGTGAAGGTCCCGTTAAAAAATGTTCCGATCCAACAAAATGCTATGCTTTTAAAATGCCCGACCATTACATAAATCATTTCGTAAACGCAGGATTCGATATTCTAAGTATCGCAAACAACCACGTAGGCGATTTCGGGGAAGTTGGACGAATTAACACGAAGAAAGTCCTCACTGCAGCGGGGATGTATTACGCTGGATTAACTTCATGCCCAACAACTACATTTGAAAAAGACGGCGTGAAATATGGCTTTTGTGCTTTTGCACCGAATAACGGAACTGTTAATGTGAACGACATATCAAACGCACAAAAGATAGTTCAGGACCTTGATAAAATTTGTGATGTTGTGATTGTTTCCATTCACGCGGGTGGCGAAGGAAGTGGATTTCGCCATTTAACAAATTCAAACGAAAATTACTTGGGTGAAAAAAGAGGAAATCCGCAAGAATTTGCAAAAGCCGTTATAGACGCGGGTGCCGATATTGTTTTCGGTCACGGGCCTCATGTGCCTCGAGCTATGGATCTTTACAAGGGCAAATTCATTGCATACAGTCTGGGGAATTTTGCAACCTACGCGAGGTTTAGCTTAAAAGGTCAGGCAGGTTATGCGCCATTGGTAACAATAGAGGTTAATAAAAAAGGTGATTTCATTTCAGGAGAAATAATAAGCTTTATTCAAGAAGGAGAGGGTGGGCCTAAGCTAGATGCACAAGGTCGCGTTGCAAAAGACATAAAAGATTTAACTGAAGCAGATTTGCCTTCAACAAAATTATCGATTGATTCAACCGGTAAAATTTCGATTAAAAACTAACTGAGCTTATCGGCTAAAATGCGCATTTCCATAGCTGGAGAAACTTTCTCGTAAAGAATACGATAGACCGCATCGGCTATTGGAATATCTGCATTGAACTTTTTATTGATCTCGTGAATTCCGCGTGTAGCATAGTAACCCTCGGCCACCATATTCATTTCAATGGTTGCCCACTTCACGCTGTAGCCCTTTCCCACCATTGTACCAAAAGTTCTATTTCGCGAATAGGGTGAATAAGCTGTTACCAATAAGTCCCCTAAATAAGCCGAAGATTTAACATCTCTGTGTACTTCGTGAACAGCATCTATGAAACGCTCTATTTCGCCAATAGCAGCAGTGACAAGTACCGCCTGAAAATTGTCGCCATATCCTAACCCGTGACAAATACCCGAAGCAACCGCGTAAACGTTTTTCAAAATAGCCGATAACTCAGTTCCAAAAACGTCTTCAGTTGTTGTGGTCTTTATGTAACGGCACTTTAACTGTTCTGCCATATAACCCGCCTTGTCCAAATCAGAACACCCGATAGTTAAGTAGGATAACTTCTCCAATGCTACTTCTTCGGCGTGACAAGGACCGCAGATGATTCCAATGTTCTCATAAGGCACGTTCCAAGTCTTGTGAAAATAACGAGCAGGAATAGCATCGAACTCGTTTATCACCCCTTTGATCGCCGAAAACAAGATTTTATTCTCTAAACCTTTAACCTCAGCATCTTGAAAAGCAGAGTGAACAAACGCCGATGGAATAGCAACGACTAAAATGTCACATGCATTAACTACCTCTTGAAGGTTTGAAGAGACGTGCACCTTCTTCAAATCGAATTCAATGGCCTGAATGTAATTCGGATTGTGCCCAAATTCTTGAATGTGCTTTACAGCATCCTCGTTGCGCATCCACCAATAAACATGCTCTTGTGATTGACTCAATAGTTTGGTTAATGCAGTAGCCCAGCTACCGCCACCTAAAACACCAATAATCTGCTTTGCTGAATCTGTCATGACTGCAAAGATAATCATTCTTTAAAACTGCATTTTCCTTCGTATTTTGCAAGCATTGAAGCCAAAGAATTATGGAAAAACTGAAAGCGATACTGGTCGATGATGAATTTTTCGCTCGCGAGAATTTAAAAATGTTGTTGGAAGATTATGCCAGTGAACATGTAAATCTAATTGGTGAGGCAGCGTCCGTTAAAGAAGCCCTCGAGTTGTGTGAGAAGAATAAAGTTGATTTGGTTTTCTTGGATATCATGATGCCCGAAGCAGACGGCTTCGCATTTTTAGAACAAGTCAAAGACAGAAGTTTTCAAGTTGTCTTCACTACGGCTTTTAGAGAATATGCCGTGAAGGCCATTAAGGAAAATGCACTAGACTATCTTGAAAAACCTATTGATATAGAGGAATTGAAGAATGTCGTTGCCAAGGCCTTTAAGAACCAAGGACAGCAAACAGGATCGTTGGATGAAAATAAAATCAACCGCGTACTTCAAGAAATTGCCTTACACAGCAACTTCGACAAGACAATTGTTCCCACAAGAGATGGATTTGTCATTCTTCGAAACAACGAATTGATTCGCTTGGAGGCGGACGAGAATTACACGACACTCTATTGTGTAAATGGAAAGAAATACGTGAGTAGTAAAAACATAAAGTCCTTCGAAGAAAAATTAGATTCCCACATGTTCATGCGTGTGCACAAATCGCACATCGTAAACGTTGCTCTTCACCTCAAAGAATTTAACAGAACAGAAGGGAATGTTGTTGTCTTATCGAACGGCGATCACGTGCCTGTCTCCAGAAGAAAACTGCAAGAGTTTTTAGATAAGATGCAAGAGTAATCATGCGTTTGAAAAACTACATATCACTTGTTATACTGTGTCTTCCAATGCTCGTCTTTGGACAGCAATTCTCCTTTATTCAATATAGTTTAAAGGAAGGGCTAGCGCAAACTCAAGTGCGATGCATTCAGCAAGACAAGCAAGGTTATGTATGGTTGGGCACACTTGGTGGGGCTTCCAAATTCAATGGAAATCAATTCGTGAATTTCAGTAGAACAGACGGGCTCATTAACAATCAAATCAATTGCATTGAACAACTTCAAAACGAACAAATCGTATTCGGTTCTATTGGAGGAATTTCAGTTTTAGAAGGAAACACTTTCACAAACC
The DNA here is from genome assembly GCA_040382375.1 of Crocinitomicaceae bacterium. Classification (GTDB taxonomy): domain Bacteria; phylum Bacteroidota; class Bacteroidia; order Flavobacteriales_D; family Sanyastnellaceae; genus CAIZGX01. Next base: position 1,758 of record JBEIFO010000168.1, on the reverse strand, counting down.
ATAAATATACCGGGGAGTTAAATGACGCCTCTACCACTTCACTGGTCGAATTCAACCCGAATGAACTTATCATTGGAACTGAGCGTGGACTTATTTTCTACTCAGAAGATAAATTCGTTGAGGACAACATCACGTTATTTTTTCAAGGAGAAAACATCAAACGAATTCGAAAAAACAGCAATAACGAAATTCTTGTCGCCACGAAAAAAGGAATTTGGAAATTAAAAAACAATCAATGGGAGCAGTTATTTATTCTTAATGATGAAGAGAACGTATTGTTCGATTTTATTGAGAATTCCAAACATGAAATTTGGGCGGTTACTTCACTTGGTGGAGTGCTCAACGTAAATACAGGACTTTCACTCACGAACATAGGAGACTTCGCACTAGCGAATGTTTTTACAGGAATAGATTCCAACAACGGAAACATTTACTTCACCAGCAGAACCGGCGTTGTCATGTTCAATGAATCGAATGAAAGTCACCTTCTTTTTTCAAAATCGAACGGATTGGCGGTCGACGATATTCGTCAGGTTTTTATTGACCGCGAGGGAATTCAATGGTTCGCCAGTTACGGTGGTGGAATATTCAAACTTACCAATACGCAGTTCAAGAGTTACACGGCAAACAACGGATTAACCGGTAATGCCGTCATGAGCATTACACAAGATTCAAGAGGAAATTACTTCTTCGGAACCTACGACAACGGAATAAGCATACTGCCTAATCAGTCTGATAATTTTAATTCAAATTTCAATGCAGCATTGCAAGAGCTATCTCCGAATCTGCGTGTTTGGACAACCTTGAAAAGTTGGGGTTGGAAAGGAGGTATTTGGATTGGAACGCCCGAAGGACTTTATGAATACGACTGTTGTTCTTACGCAATGCCGCATTGGCTTCATTTCGGGAAAGAAGAAGGTTTAGAGGAAGAAGTCGTTCTTAGCCTACTGGAAAGAAGTGATGGCTCTTTGCTCATTGGAACCAACAAAGGAATTCAAGCTTATTCAAAAGAAAAGTTTCAAAGCTTTTCGCAATTGCCAAATTTCCCAGCAACCAGAATTCGCCACATGTTGGAGGCTAGCAATGGAAAAATTTGGATGGCTACTCGCGATGGAATTTCGCTCTTCCACAACAACACATTCACAAATTTCGGCGAGGCGCAAGGTCTTCAAGACGCAAGTGCATACAGCATAGCGGAATTGCCAAATGGAGAGATCATCGCAGGAACACAATCGGGACTTTACAAAGGAAATGAAAACGGTTTTGTTCGTGTAAACATTTCAAAAGAACCGGGAGGTAATACCGTTAACTTCTTGAAGGTGATTCAAAACAAACTGTGGATTGGTACGCTGAATGGTATTTTCATTTGGGAGCTGAATCAGTCTGGCGAACTCGGTGAGCGTAAGATTCACTTGAATGAATCAGATGGGCTCATTAGCCTTGAAACAAACTTGAACGCCATATTCGTAGATCTTCAAAACACGGTTTGGGTAGGCACACCAAACGGAGTTATGCAAATTGAATTGACTGCTATTGATGCGAAATTCAACATCCCTACTCCACTTGTCCACTTCACAAATATTCAGTCGAACCTTGAGAATATCGATTGGAAAACGCTCACATCAGGAACCTGGAATGGTAAATCTTTTCCGAATGGCCTTGAATTCAATTATAGACAAAACTCATTTACCTTTTTCTTCGATGCATCAAGCACCACCTATCCGGAAAGACTTGAATTCAGTTATTGGTTGGAAGGAT
>JBEIFO010000167.1:0-5128 GCA_040382375.1 Crocinitomicaceae bacterium | reverse complement strand
AGTCTTTCCTTCGGAAAAGATTATATAATACCTAAGCCCAATGATCCACGATTATTGGTGGCTGTCTCAACAGCCGTAGCAAAGGCCGCTATTGAAAGTGGTGTTGCGAAAAATCCAATCACAGATTGGGACGCCTATGCAAGCGAGTTGTTGGGTAGAATGGGACGCGACAATGCGCTCACTAGAGGAATTTCAGAACGCGCAAGAAAAGATAAAAAGCGTGTTGTTTTTGCTGAAGGCGATAATCCGAAGATTCTAAAAGCTGCAGAGCAAGCGAAGGATGATGGAATTGCAATTCCAATTTTATTGGGTGAAGAATCAAAAATTCGCGAGCTCATTCGTGAGTTCGATTTGGATTTAGCAGATGTAGAAATCATAGATCCACGCCTCGAATCACACAGAGCAGAGCGCGAAAAATATGGCGAGTTTTTCTACCAAAAGAGAATGCGCAAAGGAATCACCAAAACAGAAGCTTCACGTATCATGCGTGAGCGAAATTATTTTGGAGCAATGATGGTTGAAACTGGCGTTGCTGACGCTATGATTTCAGGAATGACAAGAAACTATGCAAAGGTTATTCGTCCTGGTTTAGAAACCATTGGAACAGCGAAGGATATAAAGACCGTATGCGGAATGTATATTGTTCAAACCCCGAAGGGACCCATGTTCTTCGCAGATACAACGGTCAATCGCGATCCAACGGCAGAGCAATTAGTAGACATAACTTTATTGGTAGCAGATGCGGTAACTAAAATGAAAATAGCACCACGAATGGCCATGCTGAGCTATTCGAATTTCGGATCTTCTCACGGTGCCGATCCCGACAAAGTTGCAAAGGCCGTTGCATTGCTTCATCAAAATTATCCGCATTTGATTGTAGACGGTGAGATTCAAGCGAATTTCGCATTGAATCCTGAAATGAGAAAAGAGAATTTTCCTTTCTCGAAATTGGCAGATTCTAAAGTGAATACGCTTATTTTCCCTAACCTTTCTGCAGGAAATATTAGCTATAAAATTCTTCAAGAAGTTGCAGGAATGGAAGTTATAGGCCCAATTTTATTGGGTATGAAAAGGAGTTACCATATCTTGCAAATGGGTTGCTCAGTCCGCGAAATCGTGAACATGGTTCGCGTTGCGGTTGTTGACGCTCAAGCCAAAGGAACTTTAAACAGATAATATGCTGTACTCACTAATTGGACAACTTAAAGAGAAATCGCCGGTACATGCAGTTATCGATTGCCACGGTGTTGGTTATTTTTTGAATATAAGTTTAGCCACCTACTCAGCCCTTCCAAACAATGGAGAAGTAATGCTTTACACGCATTTACATGTCAATGGAAACGATTTCTCTTTGGTGCTTTATGGGTTCTACTCAGAGCAAGAAAAGGAGTTGTTTAAAAAATTAGTAAGTGTCAGTGGTGTTGGTCCGAATACAGCTCGAATGGTGCTTTCAAGTTTGAATGTAAACGAGTTAATTCAAGTTATTGCCAGTAAAGACCTTCCTTCTTTAAAGCGAATCAAAGGCATAGGCGAGAAAACGGCCGAAAGAATTTTAGTCGACCTTCACAACAAAGTGGGTAAGGCCGACGGAACTTTTGTTGAAAAAATTGGCGGATTACACAATACAACTCGACAAGATGCGTTAGTGGCACTGTCCCAATTGGGCCTAGACAAAACCAAAACCGAAAAGATGTTGGATAAAATTCTTCTGACTGCAAGCGATTTGCCGTTGGAAGAACTAATCAAGCAAGTGTTGAAACAGATATAGTATTGTGAAAGAACTAGTCCTCCGTATCCTCTCAAGAGCCATTTTCGTAATGGCCCTTTGTGTTTCTGGTTGGCTAGCTTGGGCAAATACTTCTGTTGAAACTCGAGTTATCGCTAAATCGAACCACAATTTCGTCTTTGCTCCCGATACCGTTACACCGATTTGGCCGAATGACGATAATCCAGCTCCGAGTGAAGGAGGTAACGGAATCGAAATTCCTCTTCCTAGCAATATCCAATATTCGATTGAATACAATCCTGAAACAGGAAAGTATGAAGTGATTCAGAGAGTAGGAGGTAGGTTCGATTACCGAAGAGCCACCACCATGGATAGAGAGGATTTTTTGGACTTTCAACTCGATAAAAATGTTTCCAAGTATTGGAACAAAATCAAAGACGACAAGGCGGCAGCGAACAAAGAGTTTGCTCCGGTAATTAAAGTTGGTGGAGATAACTTCGAACATATTTTCGGGTCGAATGAAATTGAAATTCGTCCGCAAGGTTCTGCCGAAATAACCTTCGGTTTGAATTCTCAACGTACTGAAAACCCTCGTATTCCGGAACGTCAACGAAAAAACACCAATTTTAATTTCGATCAGAAAATTCAGATGAACGTCATTGGTAACATCGGTACCAAGATGAAGTTAAAGGTGAATTACAACACCGAAAGCACGTTTGAATTTGAAAACAACATGAAGGTGGAATACACCGGAGATGAAGACCAAATCATGCGTAAAATTGAATTGGGAACTGTTGCGCTTCCATTGACGGGAACACTTATGCCCGGTAGTCTTGGTTTGTTCGGCGCCAAAATTGAAACGCAATGGGGAAAGCTAAAGAACACCACAATACTAACTCAACAAAAAGGTGAGCGAAAAGAAATTACCGTTCAGGGCGGAGCACAGACCACCCGATTCGATATAGCAGCGGACAATTACGAAGCCAATAGGCACTATTTCCTTTCAGGATATTTTAGAGACAACTATGACAACGCCCTAGCTTCATTGCCTGTTGTAAACAGTGGCGCCAACATCACGCGTATTGAGGTTTGGGTTGTGAATCAGCAAGCCAATACACAGGATGTCCGAAATATTTTGGCCTTTACCGATTTGGGTGAGAATTCCCAATACATGGCATCCGATTACAATAACTCATCGTTGATCAGTCCAGGCCAACTTCAAAATCCGGACAATGAAAACAACAATCTTTTCAACGTTGTAAGCAATAACCAGAACATATTAGATTTCTCCAACGCCAACTCAGCTATTTCAGCTCTTGGTTATGGAATGCGTCAAGGAATCCATTACGAAAGGGTGGGAAACGCGCGTAAATTAACCCCGTCGGAATACAGTTACAACGGCCGCCTTGGATTCATTTCGTTAAAACAGTCATTGAATAATGCAGAGGTGCTAGCCGTATCTTATGAGTATACCTTGAACGGGCAAACCTATCAAGTAGGAACTCTTTCTCAAGACGGTATCGCAGCCCCGCAGGCCTTAATGCTGAAAATGTTGAAGTCATCTATCACCTTGGTGAAACTTACGAATGGTGACCCTTCTCCACTTTGGAAAAACATGATGAAGAACGTCTACAATCTAGAATCTTTTGGTATTTCACCAGAGAATTTTAGATTGGAAGTTTGGTACAACAACCCAGCAACGGGTGTAAACATGAATTACATTCCTCGCGAGCCACTGAGTGGAAAATTATTGTTGCAGGTAATGAATCTCGATAGAATTGACGCACAGCAAATGCCGGGTAGCGATGGTTTCTTTGACTTTGTTCCAAATGCTTCGACTGCTGGTGGATTAATTGACGCTTCCTCGGGAAGGGTATTTTTCCCTATGATTGAACCTTTCGGCTCGCACCTTGCCGATCAGATTTATGCCGGCTTGGGAAATACACCACAGGCAGCGCAAGTTATTTCTCAAGTCGTTTTTCAGCCATTGTATGATTCAACCAAAACAGCTGCTCAAATCGGATTCCCACAACTGAATCGCTTTCGAATAAAAGGGGAGTACCAAAGTGCTTCGGGTTCAGAAATTTCATTGAATGCTTTGAATATTCCACAAGGAGCTGTGACTGTCACTGCTGGTGGAATGAGACTTGTGGAAGGAACAGACTTTACCGTGAATTATAATTTGGGGAAGGTGACTATCCTCAATGAAAGTATCATGAGTTCAGGACAGCCAATAAAGGTTGCAGTGGAGAGCAACTCCATGTTCAACTTGCAATACAAAACCTTATTAGGAAGCAGGTTCGACTACAAGTTTTCAGATCACCTCGCTATGGGGGCGACGTTCATGAATTTGAAAGAGCGACCATTGACGCAAAAGGTAAATGCGGGAGACGATCCTGTGAATAACGGTATGATTGGCTTCGATATGAATTTTCAAAAAGAAGTGCCGATTATTACGAAATGGATCGACCGTATTCCAGGAATTCAAACCAAGGAAAAATCTACAGTAACGTTTAGTCTCGAGGCTGCGAAAATTTTCCCGGGACACTCTCGCGCAATCTCCAAAGATGGAAATGCCTACGTAGACGACTTTGAAGGAAGTCAAAGTGTTATTGATTTGCGCTCATTGAATCAATGGTTCATGGCTTCAACACCGAAATTACAATCGTCACTTTTCCCTGAAGGGGACTTTGAAGATAGCTTGATATACGGTGCAAATCGCGCACAATTGTCTTGGTACATTATTGATCCATTGTTCTATAGAAACAGTTCATACACGCCGCCAAACATTACGGTTGATATGCAAAGTGATCACCGCATGCGTGAGGTGTTAGAGTCTGAAGTTTTTCCTAACAGACAATTACCTTCAGGCACCCCACCGAACATTACTTGCCTAGACCTCACCTACTACCCAGAGGAAAGAGGAATGTACAACTTCGAATTGCCGAATGGTTATTCGGGTAGATCAGCGGGATTGAATACAGACGGTAAATTAAAAGATCCATCAACTCGTTGGGGAGGAATACAACGCGCCTTAACAACAACAGATTTCGAAACATCGAACGTGCAGTTCATTCAGTTTTGGGTCATGGATCCATTCAACGAAGATTCAGAAAACACGCAAGGTGGAGATCTTTATTTCAATTTGGGAAATGTTTCAGAGGATATCATGAACGACTCTCACATGAGTTTTGAAAACGGATTCCCTTCAGCAAACAATGACCTCCCAATTGAACAAGGCACGTGGGGAAATTATCCTTCACCAACAACCTTCAACGTGGTGAACGCTTTCGATTACACTTCGGGTAACTACGAACAACAAGACATCGGATTAGACGGACTGAATTCCGTTGCTGAACAGTCTTATTTTTCGAATTGGTTGTTGCAAATGCAAGGGTTCTT
>JBEIFO010000166.1:0-5129 GCA_040382375.1 Crocinitomicaceae bacterium | reverse complement strand
TGGTGAGAATGCAACAAGTAACGCGTCCTTTTCCTTCCGAGAAAGAATGGAAAAAGAATCGGTCGTGTAAGGTGAAATTGAAAACAGATGTAGGAACTGTTGTGCTAAAACTGAACGGAATGAACGCACCTGAAAGTGTTGCGAATTTGTTGAAGTTGTGCAATCAGCATTATTATGACAGCATAGCGTTTCATAGAGTCGTTCCGAACTTTGTAGTTCAAGCGGGCTGCACGCGCGGAGACGGCATGAGCGGAATGCCCTATGTGATTTCTTCGGAATTTATGGGACACAATTTCGCACCACTCCACATTGGAATGGCCAGTGCGGGCAAGCACACTGAAAGTGCACAGTGGTTCATTACGTTGGCTTACACACCAAATCTGAACGGACGCTACACCGAATTCGGAGAAGTCGTACGAGGAAAAAAAGTATTGCAGAAAATTCAGGTTGGAACACGAATTCGATCTATGCGTGAACAACATTTATTTTGAATTGTAGTTGAGTTATGGACACTCTAATTCCGATAAAATTGAAATTAATATTACCCTTGTTCATGATTGCCCTAGCGTCTTGCGCGCAATCGAACAAAGAAAATCCCAAAGGAGAAATTATGAAAGTTGAAATGAACGATTCGTTGGAAGTCGCTACCCTTGCTGGTGGATGTTTTTGGTGTGTGGAAGCCGTATACGCAAATGTAAATGGCGTAACGAAAGTGGAGTCGGGATATGCGGGTGGGTTCATTAAAAACCCATCCTATAAAGAAGTTTGCAACGAGACAACCGGTCATGCTGAAGCTATTCAAGTATATTTCGATCCGCGCATTGTTTCGTTTTCTCAGTTGCTTGAAATCTTTTTCGTGGTTCATGATCCTACAACATTGAACCGACAGGGTCCCGATGCTGGAACTCAATACCGCTCTGCTGTTTTTTATCACAACGAGAAACAAAAAGAGTTGGCCATGAAAGCCATTCAAGCCATTAACGAAACAGGCGAGTGGGGCGCGAATGCTGTGACAGAGGTAACAGAATTCACCAACTTCTACAAAGCCGAAAATTACCATCAAGATTACTACGCCTTAAACGGAGAGCAACCGTATTGTCGCGTTATGATTACTCCGAAGTTGGAGAAATTCAAAAAGCGTTTCGGAGAACTCGCGAAATAGTTTTTTCTGTTTTCTTAATTGCCTTAACTTAGACAACCAATTGATTCAAAGTTGAGTCTAATGGAAAACCTAAGCCATGAAAAAATTATTACTCTCCTTTTTAATCATTTCTTCTGCGTATTCGAGTTCAGCTCAATTTAATGTAGACTCTGTTTCAAATCAAATTACAGCTGTTGAAGATCTGTTCCTTGCTAACGGAATCTTCGTTAACAACATCGCATTTATCGGAGACTCAGCTCAATTGGGATGGTTAATCGATGGAGATTCTGTTTCATTGGGAATCAATCAAGGTATAGTGCTTTCAACGGGTTTAGCCACATCAGTTAGTACCGGCAATAATGTGGCTGGCGGTAATTGGTCGACACCTAGCAATGCAGATTTGTATACACTCACAGGTTTTCCAACATACGATTTGGCTCAACTCGATTTCGACTTTGTTGCAACTGGAGACTCTATGACTTTTCAATTTGTCTTTGGATCTTCAGAGTATCCTGAGTTTGTTGGAACGAGTTTCAACGATGTCTTTGGTTTCTTCGTAAGCGGACCGGGAATCGTTGGACCATATACCAATAGCGCGGTAAACATTGCATTAGTGCCAGGAACGAATACGATTGTGAGTATCAATACCATCAATGCAGATGTTAACTCAACTTTATACAACGACAATTCTACACAGGCTATCCCAAACTTATTTTGCGACGGGTATACCGTGCCAATGTTTGCGTCAATTGGAAATTTAGTAGTAGGTGAGAGCTACCACATTTCTTTAGCCATAGCAGATGCATCAGATGCAATGTTAGATTCTTGGGTATTCCTAGGAGGAAATTCATTCCAACAATTCTGTACAGTGAATTTCTTGGAAGAAAATGAGGAAAGAGGTGCACAACAATGTATGCTTTCGCAAGTAAAGGCCGATTTAGACTACACTGTTTTCTGCGGAACAATTACGCTTGAGAATCAATCAGAAGTGAACATGAATGTCGCGAATGCCTATTACGAAATGGGCGATGGTAACACGATTCCTGCCAATGCAACAGATGTGTATTCTTATGTTACTCCAGGAAACTACACGGTGAAGTTGGTTCAAGAAACCATAGATGGATTCACAGCGAAATACACCTTGGGTACTTTTCCAATATCTGAGATTATGCCGAGTGAGCCATTCATTTCACAAAACGGGTCAATTGTCAGTATCGATAACTACGACCCAAGTTGGTTGGTATCTTGGTTTGTTTCAGTTGACGGCGGATTTACCTACACTGAATTGGAAGGAATCACAACTCCATCTTTTGACGTGACTGGAATTGTTTCAGACGGAACGTTTATCTATGCCGGAATTAGCAACGGTTGCTTGAACAGCTCAGTAGCGCAAATGGTAGTAGGTGTGGATGAGCTGTATCAAAACTCATTCAGTGTTTATCCGCAACCAGCCGATCAAGAAATTTTCTTTTCGAACGTGAACGAGCCAAAGACTGTTAAAGCGTTCGATGCAACAGGTAAGCTTGTGTTAATGGAAAACAATGTTTCGAGTGTTCTGAACATCTCTACCATGTCTCCAGGATTCTATGTTTTACATGTAACGAACAGAAACGGAAAGCAAGAGCGAGTGAGTGTGATGGTGAAGTAAGAAATGCTGAAAGAAGAATTTAAATATTTTTGGAAAGGAGCGCGATGGTTCGCGCTCTTTCCTGTTTTATACCTTGTGCTTCTCTTTATCAACCAACGCTTTCAATTAAGCGATTTCAACGTGTATTACGGCGCTGCCGATGCGCTCTTGAATGGAGAACAAGTGTATGGCAAGGCATTCGGATTGTCAAGCGGATTCTACAAGTATTCTCCCGAAGTGCTTGTGCCGTTTTTGCCTTTTGCTTTGTTGAAGTACGATGTGGCCGCGGTGTTGTTTTACTTGTTGAATACTGCTATCCTTGTTATGTTGTTGAATGAATTCAAAAGAACTTTTTTCAATGAAATTTCATGGGGAAAGGAAGTGTGGTTCATGCTAGCTATGACGTTTTTGTTTTTCGGAGATCAACTCGAACGCGAATTGTTTTTGGGAAATGTCAATGCACTTTTGCTCTTGCTCACGCTTTGGGCAGTTCGCTCCATTGAGAATAAGCAGCATGCAAAAGCGGGATTAATCTACGCCGTTGTCTTGTGTTTCAAGATTCATTTTTTAATACTCCTTCCATATTTCATTTTGAAAAAAGAATGGAAAGTATTGCTCTACACGGCGCTCGGATTACTAGGAACTGCGATTGTTTTATTCGCATGCGTTCCCAACAGATTTATAGTGCTTCATTCACAATGGCTGAAGGCCGTTCAAGCGCATAATGTGCAATTAGACCACAGCCCGAATACAATTTACTTCTTCATCCAGAAAGTTCTTTCTTCTATGCACATGTCCGTCATTCCTGTTGCCGCAGTTGTTTTAGGTTTGGGAATAGCTGGAGTTGGCTATTTAACGTTTATTTGGAAAAATATTGGGAAGGGTTTTCAATCAAACGAAGCGCTCATTCTTCTGGCGTTAATTCCAGTTTTAACACACACCGACACCGAACATTTCTTGTGGGCAATGCCGTTCTTCCTAATGATACTCATCACGGTTTCAACATGGAATAAAAAAGGAAAAATTACTGCTGCTATTGTGCTTCTTTGTGCATCCATTCCATTCCTTTTCAACAGTCCAGATATTGTTGGAAAGGGGCTTTCGAAACAACTCGACGAAGGGGCGATAGGCTTCGCGCTCATACTGTTGTTGTTGTTGTCGTTCCTTTACCGAAGTGTTAAGGTTTTTAGAAATCCGTTCATTTAGTTCGGTTAATAACTCGCGAGTTGTTTTTTAGGTTGAATGATTGAAGACAATATATTCGTTAAAACCAAATGAATATGGCTCCTCGCAAACAAAGAAAAATTTATGTGCTAGACACTTCTGTTCTTCTGCACGATCACAACAGTATTAACAGTTTTGAAGACAATTATGTCGCAGTTCCGATCACTGTTTTAGAGGAGTTAGATAAGTTCAAAGTTGGAAATGAAAATAAAAATTTCGAAGCGCGTGAGACCATTCGTATCATTGATAGATTGTCTTCAGCGCATACCTTGAATGCTTGGATTCCACTTGGCAATGGACATGGTGGGAAGTTCAAAATAATTCTCGATTTTGATTTGGCGGCGAACGACGATGCAGAAGCAATTTTTCAATCGAAGAAGAATGATCATAAAATACTGAATGCGGCTATCGTTCTTCAGAAGCAGGAGAAGAGTAGTAAAGTTATTCTGGTTACGAAAGACATTAATCTTCGCATCAAAGGAAAAGCGTTAGATATTGTTGCCGAAGATTACAAGACCGGAAAGGTTAAGGAAAGTGTAACGGCATATCGCGGTTACAGTGTTTTGGAGAATGTTTCAGCAGAAGCCATTCGAAAGCTTTACACAGCGGGTGAATTGAAAGACGCAAAGATCTTAGGTAAAGAGAAACACAACAATCATTTTTATGTATTGAAGTCAGGGACTTCAAGTGCTCTTGCTTTTCACGGTGGAATAGAAAAGAAAGTTGAGCGCATAGATAAAGTATACGCCATGGGCATTAAACCCAAGAATGCGGAACAAGCTTTCGCGCTTCATGCCATTATGAATCCTGAAATTAAATTAATCACAATTTCGGGTGTTGCGGGAACAGGAAAGACGTTGCTTGCACTAGCTGGTTCATTGGAAATGCGCAACGGTTTCGATCAACTCATTTTGGCTCGCCCAATTATTCCTCTTTCTAACCGGGACATTGGTTTCCTTCCTGGAGATGCCGAAGAAAAGGTTTCCCCCTACATGCAACCGCTGTTCGATAATTTGAATTTCATTAAGAAACAATATTCTGAAAACGAGAAGAAGCGCAAAGTAATCGATGAGATGCAAGCCGATGGAAGAATTATGATTACGCCGTTAGCATTCATTCGCGGAAGAAGTCTTTCCA
>JBEIFO010000165.1:0-5139 GCA_040382375.1 Crocinitomicaceae bacterium | reverse complement strand
GAAGAGTAATCAAACAAATGAACGAATTCCTAAAACTAGAACGAAGAGTAATCAAACAAATGAACGAATTCCTAAAACTAGAACGAAGAGTAATCAAACGAATGAACGAATTCCTTAAACTAGAACTAACAGTAATCAAACAAATGAACGAATTTCAGATGGAGCCAGAATGTCTGGCTTTAATATCGGTGGATATACTTCAGAAAAAGATTGGATAACTGTAAGCTCTTAGGATTCATTTCATTCACCTCAAAAACTGAGCTTATTGATCACTATGAAAAAACTCTTGGTGCAACGCATATTGGCGGACAGGAAGAAAAATGCCGACTTCAAAAAATGCTTCATCAAAACGAGCACCTCGGAAGAAAAAAACTCCCATTGTTTAATTTCATTCAAACTCATGATCACAAGTCGATAAATGACAACCAATAATACTTTTAGAAATTTATTTCTTGCGATCCTACTCCCAACAGCGCTCGGGTTCTTCCAAACAGCCTCCGCCCAAACCAAAATCGAAGGAACGTACGATCGAGCGACGAAGAAATTCATTCCGAAAAACGAGATCTATCGCATTTACGATTTCAGAGACGGGTTGGCGAGTTTTCGAACCAACGATAAAAAAGGAATTATTGATACGCTGGGAAATGTGATTGTCCCAATGAAGTATGACGAGATTGAACCATTCATGGATGGTGTTGCGCGCGTTGAAATTTTCGGGGACTACCCTACCCATTACGGATACATTGACAAACAAGGAAACGAAGTGCTTCCTGTTATTTACACCGATGCAGATGATTGGTTCTACCGCAGTATGCGATTTTCAGATCTGATTGTTGTTGGAATAGATCAGAAATACGGATGTTTCGACAAGAAAGGAAAAAACATTCTTCCCCTCGAATACGGGAGCATTGGGAACTATTCAAGCGGATTAGCCACCATTTACAAAGACGGTAAAATGGGTTGCATTAACAAAGAAGGCAAAATTGTTATTCCCATTGTTTACGATCGAATCAAAGACTTTGGTCCAGAATCATCTGTGGTGCAAAAAGACGGGAAGTGGGGTATCATTGACAAAGCAGGAAAAGAAATTCTTCCAATTATTTACGAAGCTGAAATTCGTTTCAGCGGTGAGGGCGCCATTACCCAATTGAATGGCAAATTCGGAATCATTGATAAAACGGGGAAGATTCTTATTCCCTTTCAATACGAAAGTATAGCGTACTACCGCGAAGGATTGGCACACGCCATTCTGAATGGCAAGCACGGATTCATAAACGAAAAAGGTGAAATCATTATTCCATTCGAATACGACTGGGCGGGAAACTTCAACGAAGGATTTGTGATTGCGAAAAAGGATAACCTATGGGGACATCTTAACAAAGAAGGAAAAATTACCACTCCCTTTGAATATGAATTAACCGGCGACTTCAACCGTGGACTTTCCAACGTGAAGAAAAACGGGAAGTCAGGAAGAATCAATACTTCCGGAAAAATTGTCCTCCCCTGCAAATACGACGGCATTAATGGCTCTTTCTCAGATGGAAGAATGATAGTAAGCATCAACTTCCCCGAAGGAAGAAAAAAAGGATTCGTAGATGAAGCCGGCAACGAAGTCATTCCGTGTATCTACTGCGACGTAAAAACCTTCTCGGGCGGAAAAGCGCAAGTGCAGAAGGATGCGAATGGTCCTTGGATAACGATTGATGTGAATGGGAAGGAGGTGAAACCTTAATTTCGTTTTTTTTCTCAAGATGAACCAAACCATATACTCGGACAATAACCATAATGAAATTCGGATTTCTGAAATTAAGAAAATCGAAAGTGAAATTGCGTTCAAAGGTTTGGGAATAAAATATGTGGCCTCGGGTGAAGAGACTTATTACGCCAATGGGAAAAAGTTCATGGTGCGAGAAGGGGAATACATCATTGGCAACGACTTCACAAAGTCTATCGTTCAGATCAATCAAGAAAAAGCTGTAGAGGGATTGTGCATTGACATCTCAACCCAAATTGTTTCCGATGTTGCTGAGTATTACGATCTGCAGGCCTCTAATCTCAAAGAGTTCTTGCTCTCCGATCAATTCTTTGTGAACAGATACAACGTGAAAAACACTAGCATCGGATATTCACTTTCAGAGATCAACAAGAAAATTAAAAACGGAAGTTTCGCCAACAGTCTTCAGGAACAAGAACTCTTTTACAGTTTGGCCGAATCGATCATTACCGATCAACGATTCATTTTCGATCACCTGAACAATCTCGACTTCAAGAAGAACATAACCAACGAAGAAGTATTCAGGGCAATTCTTCAGGCGAAAAATTTCATAGACGAGCACATTACCGAGAATCTATCTCTCGACGAGATTTCATTAAACATTGGAATTTCGAAATACCATTTCATTCGCGTATTCAAGCAAGCGTTCGGCGTCTCGCCTTACCAATACCAAAAAAGAATTCGACTCGATCGAGCAAAACTGGACATTACAAAAGGAATCAGCATCCTGGAAACAACCATAAAATATGGCTTTTCAGACGTTCCAACTTTTTCAAAAGCATTTAAGCAGCAATTCGGACAGACTCCCGGCGCAACGCGAATTAGCAATTTTTGACAACTCCGTTTTTTAAATAAAACATTTCTTTGACAAAAATTAGTTTATGCCTCGTTTTATTCTGTCTTTGCTTTTTGGGATTTTATTCTTTCAATCTTCAGCGCAACTTACTCGCAAACCATTGCTTGGCGCTCGTCTTGAATACGTCAATGAAATCGAAACCTCCGGTTGTAAAGTAGTGTCGGTCGTTAGAGGAACGAGCGTTGAATTGAAACTTCAAGAAAACGACATCATACTTAAAATCGGAGACAAAGTTTTTAAGTCTTCGGAAGAATTCACGAAACTTTTTCTCGAATACACACCCGGACAAGAAGTTCAACTTTCTGTGCTGCGCGGCAAAAAGAAAATCACGCTCAAAGCCAAAGTCGTTGCTCGTCCATTCGAAACCGACGACAATGCCGAAGTGATTTACGACGAAGCCAATTTCAGAGGTGGACAGTTGCGTGTGATCATTAACAAGCCCTTCAAAGAAAACAAAATGCCCGCCATGCTTTTTGTTCCGGGATACACGTGCAGCAGTATTGACGAGCTGACGAACGACCATCCGTATAAGCGGATTATAGATGCATACGTAGATGCGGGGTACACTACAATGCGTATTGAAAAAAGTGGATTAGGCGATAGCAAAAATACGCCTCCCTGCGAGTCTTGTGATTTAATGGATGAGATTGAAAACTTCGAAGTTGGATTGAAAAAACTGAAAACACTTCCATACGTAGACACCAATCAGATCATCATCGTTGGTCATTCTATGGGAGGAATTATTGTTCCCGCGATTAGCGCTAAAAATAACGTTGCTGGAGTAGTCGTTTATGGAACCACCGCTAAATCTTGGTTTGAATATCAATTGGAAATGTACCGCGTTCAAAACGCATTGGCAGGAATGAATCCGATTGAAGTGGAGCAATCTGTTGTTGAGCAATACGATTTGAATTACAGGTATTTCGTTCAGAAGGAAAGTCTTGAAGAAATGGCCAAAGATGCAAAAGCCGATTCTGTTTTAAGAAGTGTTTGGGGATATGATGGAAAAGGAAAAATCTACGATCGCAACGCTGAATACTGGAGACAAATACAAGACTATCCGCATTTGGAAAATTGGAAGAACACAACAGCCAAAGTTTTGGTTCAATTCGGAGAATCCGATTTCCAAGCCTTTTCAAAAGCCGACCACCAACAAATCGTGAACACCGTAAACCACTTCCACCCAGGAAATGCCACGCTCATCACCTACCCTTCTACAGACCACTACTTCGCGAAATCGGGCACCATGCAAGAGGCGTATGACAAATTTGTGAATGGACAGATTCAGCAATTATTTGATGAATACAATACCGAAGTTGGCCTGTCAGCTGTAAGATGGAGTAATGCAGTGCTTTCAAAGAAAGATGCAGAAATACTTCCGGAAAAAGGATGGAAAAAACTCAACACAGAGCGCTATCCTGGAAAACAAGATGACATTGCTTTCATCAATGAAAAAGAAGGTTGGTATGTTAACGGTTATGGAAGTATTTATCACACTTCCAACGCAGGTGAAACCTGGGAAAAACAATTGGAAAAGAAAGGAACGTTCTTCCGCTGCATTGCATTTGTGGACAGTTTACGTGGATTTGCAGGAACAGTTGGGACTGATTATTTTCCGAACGTAACGGACACCATTCCGCTTTATGGAACAAGCGATGGAGGCAAAACCTGGAATCCGGTTTCGTATTCTGGTCCTTATGTGAAAGGATTGTGTGCTTTGGATATCGTGAGAGAGCAATACATCAATCACGGGAAAACCGATTATAAAATTCACATCTACGGAGTTGGTCGCGTTGGAAGTCCGGCCAACATGATTGTATCGCACGACGGAGGTGTAACATGGTCATCGAGCAGCATGAACAAAGACTGCAAAATGCTCTTCGATATTAAAATGTTCGATAAGAACACCGGCTTTGCGTGTGCTGCTTCAGATGAAGACATGGAAAAATCCAATGCACTCATATTAAAAACCACTGACGGAGGAAAATCATGGAGAAAAGTTTATCAATCCCAACGTCCATTTGAATGCACCTGGAAGGCCTCGTTTCCAACAAAGGAAGTTGGCTATGTAACAATACAATCCTACAACCCAGACCCGAATGTGAAACAGCAACGCATTGCCAAGACAACAGATGGTGGTGAAACCTGGAATGAAATCAATTTGGTTGAAGATGCCAGTGCTCGGGAATTTGGCGTTGGGTTCATCGATGAAAACCACGGCTTTGTGGGAACCATGAACAGTGGGTATGAAACCAAAGACGGCGGAAAAACGTGGACTCCAATGAACCTTGGAAAAGCTTGCAACAAGATCAGAATTTACAAAGATACCAATGGGAAAATTTATGGCTATGCAATTGGTGTTGAGGTAATGAAAAGCATATTCGAGTAACAAATAAAGAAGTTAATCGTCACTATCAAAAGAACTATTAATTTAAACATTATGAAAATTCGATTTCTCCTCATGATTGCGTTGCTGCTATGCATGCACCAACTCATCGCTCAAACTACT
>JBEIFO010000164.1:0-5156 GCA_040382375.1 Crocinitomicaceae bacterium | reverse complement strand
TTCACCACCCAATCCCCTTGCGAAGCATCTTGTGAAACATCTTTCGTAGAATCTTGCATCGCATCTTGTGAAACATCTTTCGTAGAATCTTGCTCCGCATCTTGTTTAACATCTTTCGTAGAATCTTGCTCCGCATCTTGTTTAACATCTTTCGTAGAATCTTGCAACGCATCTTGTGAAACATCTATCGTAGAATCCTTCCTCCTTAACTCAACCGTAACCAACTTCGCCATATAATGCGAAGAACCTATACTCTTCACAACCGGAACATCTGTATCAATGATATGCCCAACATTCTCCGTGTGCGTACCATGTCCATGCGGATTAAAATACACGTCGCGAAAATTAACTGCCCCGCCTTCCACCACAGAACCAAAGAACTGTTCGGTGCGAACGGGCTCAATGCGCATAGGTTCTACGTACCAAGCTCGCGGACCTTTTGGATTCATAGAGATGCTCAAATCCATTCCTTTCTCGGTTTGAAATGAATAGCGTCGCCCGTCTTTTTCCAGCGTTAGTTTCATGTTACAAGATTAAATAAATAATGTTGAAATAATATGGTCGGAAATGAGCCATCCCTTCGGCGTAAGTCGAAATCCTGATTCATCCATTTCTGCATTTCCACCTTCTACAAATTTGAAAAAATGTCGTTCGTTGTCTTTTCTCCAATCATCTGGAAAGTCTTTCCAATCTATTCCATCACAGGTTCGAAGGCCAACCATCATACGTTCGTTTAAACGATCGACTTCTGTCAATTCTTCAACTTCAAAAAAATCTTTCTTCAATTCAATTGAACGGATATAATGCGGATTGTTCGAAACATTCCATCTACGTTTTCCTTCCGAAAAAGAATGGGCGGAAGGTCCAATACCAACATAGGGTATGCCCTTCCAATAATTGCTGTTATGCACAGAGCGATGGCCCGGCTTTGCGTAATTGGAGAGCTCGTAATGCTCGTATCCGAGAAGCTTCGCAGTTTCATCTAAATACAAAAAACTCTTTTCAACTTCTTCGTCTTTTTGCGGTTCCAGTATCCCTTTTTTCTGTCTCGCACCAAAGACTGTTTTCTCTTCAACCGTTAACGCATACGCACTGAAATGCGGAATTTCCAATTGAAGCAATTGCTCTACATTCGATTGCCACTGGGAAAAAGTTGCAATGGGAATTCCAAAAATAAGATCCGCAGTGATGTTGGTGATTCCCGAGTCTTGCGCGCGTTTAATCGCGGCTTCCGCTTGAGCCCCTGTGTGCTTGCGGTTCATGTATTCGAGGTGCTCGTCGTAAAAAGATTGAACCCCTATGCTCAGTCTATTTATTCCAAGACGCTGAAGCATGCGTAAATATTCGGTAGTCAAATCTTCTGGATTCGCTTCCAGCGTGATTTCTTTCGCCGAAGACATTCCTTCTCCCAAGCTCTCTAACATTCTTCCGAGCTGCGATTCAGTAAGCAGCGACGGGGTTCCTCCGCCGAAGTAGATTGTGTTTATTTCATGTTGAACAATCTCTTCCTTGCGGAGCTCCATTTCCTTCAACATAGCCACAACCAAATCTTCTTGCGCATCAAGCTTCGTAGAAAAATGAAAATCGCAATAGTGACAGGCATGCCTGCAGAACGGAATATGAAAATAGACACCCATCATCTGCGCGAATTTAGTTAGCTTCGCGTACGTAAGACGAATAAGAAATGAAGGCCACTGTAAATAACGCCACCGCATTCGAAGTTTCTTCGAACACCAGCAGTAAAACCGTTGTGTTAAACGACCAGTCGTTACCGCTAGACGTACTGCAAAATGGGGCTCATCTGCATTTTGTGTGGAAGGGGAAAAGTGTAAACGTAGAAGTTCTTTCTCTTTCCAAGGAAGAGAAAAAAGTTATCTTGAAGGTTAACAATAAAACAACGGAGGTTCGGTTAGAAGAGCCGCTAGACGCATTGTTGAATTCGTTAGGATTCTCTTCTGCCAACAGCGCGAAAATTAAACAAGTGAAATCTCCAATGCCCGGGCTTGTGCTTTCCATTAGTGCCGAAGTTGGAAAAGAAATTAAAAAAGACGAGCCTCTATTAATTTTAGAAGCTATGAAAATGGAAAACGTAATCAAGAGCCCAACAGACGGGGTAGTCAAAAGCATTTCAGTGAATGCTGGTCAAGCCGTTGAAAAAGGATCGGTCATGATTACTTTTGAATAGTCAAATGAAACAGCTGTTTTTAGCCATATCTGTTTTTTTCTTTGTTGCTGAAGCAATAGCTCAACCGTGTGCGGGTGTTGCAAGCAATGTATTGTGCGCCGATGCCCCTGTGACGACCGAACAATTGGTTTCCGCTCCATTCAACACGGGGTGTTTCAGCTACTCCATGACAAACTTCTACAGCTTTCATACTGGAACCACTCCAAACGGTGTCCTTGAAGCGGCAATGCTTCTTCAGGATTGCGATGATTTTTCTGGGAACAACACCATGGGCCTTGTGGTTGCCGAACTAATTCCCTCTTCAGACCCTTGCTTACCGGCGTCATACAACATTATTAGTCCTTGTTTCTCCACAGATTCGAGTGAAGTTTTTTTTGTGGGTGGATTGCTTCCTGATCACGATTATGCAATTCTAGTTGGTTCCGATCACGACCCGCTTTTCGGAATTTGTTCATACGATTTATTCATTGGAGGAACTGCGGTAGATATTATAGCAGGAACTTCCCCTTATGAAATTGTCTTAGGCGAATCGACTTCTGCGATGGCACAAGGGGGTAGCCCTGGGACAACATACACGTGGGATCCCATGCCTGAATTCAGTGAGATCACGAGCGATTCAACCATGACTTTTTATCCAACTGAAGAAGGACAAACCATCTCTATTTCCGCAGTGGGAACCATTGGCGACTGCGCGGTGAATGCGCCCATATTCGTCAATATTCTTTCTCCGATTTCAATTTACAATGCACTTACTCCCAACGACGACAACATTGACGACACCTGGACAATAACTGGAATTGACCGACCTGTATTCGAAGCCGCTGTGGTAAGCGTATTCGACCGTTGGGGACAACAAGTCTTTAAGTCGCTCGGCTACCGCACGCCGTGGGACGGCACAAACAACGGAAAGTTTTTACCAACCGGGGCCTACTACTACGTGATTGAATTGAATACTTATAACTTGTACATACCACCGTATGTCGGAATTGTTTCCATATTAAGATGAAAAAGTTCCTGGCAATCATAGCGCTATTGTGGAGCTTCGGTTCTCATGTACAAGCTCAACAGCTTCCGCATTACACGAATTTCACTTACAATTATTTAAACTACAATCCCGCTGTAACAGGCAGTACGCCTTGCTTAGAAGCTCGCGTAGGATATCGAAAGCAGTGGACAGGATTTCAGGGTGCGCCAACAACAGGGTATGTAAACGTTCACAACAAATTCGGACAGCGCAGATACAATTTTCACGGACTTGGCGTAATGGTGGAAAACGACACCTACGGCCCTTTCGGGACGACTTCGCTCGTAGCAAATTACGCTTACCACATGAAGTTAACGAAGGGCTATTCCTTGTCTTCGGGAATTGGAATAGGCTTCACGCAATACCGCCTAGGGTTGGGTGGAATTACAATGCCAGACATTGAGATTGACCCTGTGATTGGAAACTCATTGGGTAGCATTGTAGCCCCTACCGTGAACTTCGGATTATGGCTTTACCGAAAAGATCGATTCTATGGTTTATCCATTCGACAACTCACTCAACCAAAAGTAAAAGGACTTCCAGATACTCAGATGAGAAGACATTACACGCTCGCGTATGGAAGGGCCGTTCAAATAAGCAATAAAATCTCCTTTAAGCCTGCCATGTTATTGAATTATGTGGGAAAAAGCAAGCCTTCATTAGAGGGACAAGCCATGCTCGAATTTAAAAAAATAATTTCGATTGGTCTTGCTGGAAGAACGGGGCACGGAGGGTCTGCACTTGTGAAATTAGATGCGCTTCCGTACTTAACCATTGCATACGCCTACGACATTACCGCAAATCGTTTGCGTTATGCCGCTACCAATTCGCATGAAATTACCCTAGGCTTCCGTGCATGCGGACTCAAAGAACGCAATCACGTTCCTTGTGCAGCGTACGACTGATGAACATAGAAGATTTTTTCGAAACATGTCAAGCCATTAGTGAAGAGGTAACGTCTGATTTACCCTTCAGCGAAAGCGCGTTGGTTTTTCGAATTGAAAATAAAATCTTCGCCATGGTTAATCTCGATAATTTCGAAAAAGGAATTAACCTGAAATGCGACCCCGAAAGAGCAATCGAACTTCGTGAAGAATACAACGGCATTCAACCCGGTTATCACACCAGCAAAAAACACTGGAACCTTGTCATTCCGAATAGCGACGTTCCCGATAAATTATTGAAAGAACTCGTTCAACACAGCTTCGATCTGGTAAAGCCTAAATCAAAGAAGAATAAATAGATTCTGCGAAAGATGCTTCGCAAGAACGCTTCGCGTAAATTTCTTCCAACGGATCTTGTAATTACATCTTTCGAAGAATCTTGCGGAGCATCTTGTGTAAACATCTTTCGAAGAATCTTGCAAAGCATCTTGTTAACACACCTTTCGAAGAATCTTGCGGAGCATCTTGTGTAAACATCTTTCGAAGAATCTTGCGGAGCATCTTGTGAATACATCTTTCGAAGAATCTTGCGGAGCATCTTGTGTAAACATCTTTCGAAGAATCTTACACTAAGGTGTATTTGTAAGTCTTAAACCCAAACGCATGCCTCTCATCAACTCCCTGTTCCAAAATCAATTCTCTCGAATATAAACTCGCATCGAATTCAGGGAAGTGCGCATGCGCTCCAGGGAATTCACCTTCAATATGCGTCAAATAAATATGCTGAACAAAGCCCTCACGAAGCGCCCAAGCATAGATTTGCTCGCCGCCAATAATAAACACTTCTGTTTCGCCTCCTTCGCGCGAAAAACCCAATGCCCGACTTAGTTCGTCGAATACCACACATCCAGGCGCATCGTAATTTTTATCGCGTGATAAAACAATGTTCACGCGATTTTTAAACGGACGAAATGCGAGCGGAATGCTTTCGTAGTTTTTTCTTCCCATGATAATGTGATGGCCCTTCGTAGTATCCTTGAAGAACTTCATATCGTTTGGGAGG
>JBEIFO010000163.1:0-5183 GCA_040382375.1 Crocinitomicaceae bacterium | reverse complement strand
TCTTCTTGCGAAGAATAACATTAAAAATGTTGTTTTCTTAACTGGCGATAGACATTTCTCTGAACTCTCCGAACTGAAGCTAAGTGGCAACGTTCGTGTTTTAGATATCACCGCTTCCCCCCTAACCAGCAAGCCTTACAGCAACAGCAAAGAAATTAATTCTAATCGTGTTGAAGGGACATTTCTAGGAGAACAAAACTTTGCGTATATAACTCTCACGGGAACTGCCAAAGAAAGGACAATTGGCTTTGCTCTAATTGACAAGAACGGAAAAACGTGTTGGAAAAAATCCTACGCGATAGAGAAGTAAAAAACTTAATTCTTTATTTGCGAATCGTTTAATTGGATTTCGTATCTTTAAAACACCTATACAAGTTTTATATGAGCAAAATTCAATTCGAAATAGAATACCTCGTGCACAGCTCTGCGCACATTCTTTACAATTGCATAAGTAATCCGAGCAGCCTAGAAGAATGGTTTGCAGATACTGTAAATCAAAAAGGCGAGTCTTTCCAATTCAAATGGGATGACGAAGAACGAAATGCAAAACTTCTTTCAACAAAAAAAAATCAGTATATCCGTTGGCAATGGGATGAAAAAGAATTCGCAGATACATTCTTTGAAATGCGCATAAAAATGGATGAAATGACAAACGGTATTGCACTTTACATAACCGATTTTTGCGATGAAGGAGATGAAGAAGATGCGCGAATGCTTTGGGATTTAGCCATCGACGACCTGCATAGAGTCATTGGAAGATAATCAATTCCATTTCTTATTGTTTTTTTCTTTCTTTCATTCGCATCTTTGCATACATGAGACAAATCTTTCTCTTTTTTTCCTTTTTACTGATTGCATTGAATTCACTCGCTGTGCGAGTTTTCATAGATCACCAATCCTTTTACAGTCCTGAAACCGGTCCTTATTTGGAAGTTGTATTTTCCTTTGAAGGGAAATCAATGAAATCTATCAAAAATTCTGAGGGGCTATACGTTGCTCAATCAAAGTGCAATGTTATTCTTTCTCAAGGAAATAAAGTTATTCGATTCGCTAAATTCACCGCAAGCAACACTCCCAATTTACTGCCTGCGGCGCCTGATTTTATGTCTGTGGAAAGATTTCCACTAGCAGACGGAACCTATCAGATGGAGATTGAAATAACAGATGCTAACGACTCATCGGCTGCACCACTGAAACACACTGAAACTATTGAAATCACACACTTATCAGAGGGCTGCTTTTTTTCCGAGATTGCCTTTGTAAGCGCATTCACAAGTACCATTCAAGAAAATGCTTTTAGTAAGGCGGGATACGATCTTATTCCTTACGTTTCCAATTACTACCCTTCCTCATTAAATGGATTAATCCTTTACGCCGAGCTCTATAATTCTAGAAAGCTCTTAGGAAAAAAAATTAGCTTCGCATATTCCATTTGCATAACAGACGCCCTTCAAAATGAAGTGCCGAGTACAAAGCGCATCATTCGCGCCGAAGCTGAAGAAGTCCTTCCTCTCATTCAAACCATAGACATTAGTAATCTCATTTCGGGAGATTACAAGGTTAAATTAGAAATGCTTGATCGTGAAGGAAAGGTGGTCTGTACTCAATTCAGAGATTTCTCTCGAAATAAAATCTTAGAGAACGCCTACACACCACCGACTAGCCTAGACATATCCAACACCTTTGCAGCTCGTTATACCAATAGCGATTCGCTCTACGCTCACATTCAATCTTGTTTACCAATTGCTGAAAGTGTCGAACGCAATACCATAGACAATATCTTAAGCAATGTAAATCTTCAAACACGTCAGAGTTTTATGTATACTTTTTGGTACCGCAGAAATTCTTCGAATCCAGAAAAAGCTTGGAACGACTATTACCAAGATGTGCGTGCTGTTCAAAAAGAATTTGGGACCAAGATTAAAGCGGGATGGCAAACAGATCGCGGACGTGTTTACCTGCAATACGGCAAGCCAAGCACTCGAATTATTCGTAATAACAATCCTAACTATTGGCCTTTTGAAATCTGGCATTACTACACGACCAATACTGGACTGCGCGACAGAAGATTTCTATTCTACAACACCACGTTGAATTACGACATGGAATTACTTCATTCCGACATTCCAACTGAAACAAAAAATTACGATTGGAAGAATTTAGTTCGTTCACGTCAAATGAGCGACCCCGCATCTGCAGGCAGAATTGGAAACAATCAAAACCGCGACCCTTACAGCGGCGATGAATTAGAAGATCTTTGGTACAATCCGCATTAATGAAATGACTCGCGATAAAAACATTGCCGTTGTTATTCTCAATTGGAACGGTGCAAAATACCTCAAGCAGTTTTTACCCTCTGTGATTAACCACTCGCCTGAAGCAAATGTCATTGTCATTGACAATTGCTCAACAGACGATTCTATTCAATTGCTAAATGATAAGTATCCGGAAGTTACGAGCATTCAACTCGATGAAAATTACGGATTCGCTGAAGGCTATAATCTAGGATTGAAAAATCTAGATTACGAATATTTCGTTTTATTGAATAGCGATGTAGAAGTGCCCGAAAATTGGCTTGCCCCACAAATAAAATACCTAGAATCCGACGCGAATCTGGTTGCATGCGCACCACTTATTTTGAGCCATGCAGAACCCGATTGTTTCGAATATGCGGGTGCTGCAGGAGGTTACCTAGATAAAGACGGATTTGCATTTTGCGCAGGAAGAATTTTTTATGCCTTCGAAAAAAATGTTGGTCAATACAATTCGAACAGAGAAGTGTTCTGGGCCAGTGGCGCGGCACTCACAATTAAATCATCTGCTTGGAAAGAAGTTAACGGATTCGACGGAACCTTTTTCGCTCACATGGAGGAAATTGATTTGTGCTGGAGATTAAAAAATCGCGGCTATAAAATTGGCGTGTGTGGCGACGCGAAAATTTTTCATATTGGCGGAGGAACCCTCGATCGTCAAAGCGCCTTCAAAACGTATCTTAACTTTCGAAACAACCTGTTTTTATTGTTGAAGAACCACCGATCTTCCGCATTAATTCCATTCATATTAAAACGAATGGTTCTCGATGGAATAGCTGGTATTCGCTTTTTATCGGAAGGAAATTTCGCTTATTTCAATGCTGTATTAAAAGCTCATTTTCACTTCTACTCAAAATTCAGATACTACATTAAGCTTAGAAATCAAGAAAAAACACACTGGAAAACACCCAACTTATGCGGCCAATATCGAGGCAGCATCTTGGTTTCCTTCTTTTTGAAGCATAAACATAATTTTCAGCAATTAGATTCCAAGCTATTTTCCGAATAAAATCGGAATCTCATGCTTACTTTTCTTCGTCGAGCACCCTTAGTGGTCATCTGCATTTTCTTCATCTCAGGAATTCTTCTTGAATTTGAGTTTTCACTTTCGCCATCAATTCCCCCCTATTTAACATTTGCTCTTTTAGCAATTGAATTCTTGCTTATCCTAAAAAAAAGATTTCTTTTCCTTCAGACTTTAATCATAATAAGTGCTTCATTCTTGTTAGGAATAAATACTACTTCAAGTTTTTTAAACAACAGTTATCTTCTCCCGCAGAAGCAAGTTCAAATAGACTTTCAAATTGAAAAAAAACTACGAAACAATCAATACATTGGAGTTACAGAAGAGAATCGATTCCTTGTTCAATTAGAAAAATGCGACACGCTTCTTCCGGGTAACGAACTAAGTGTAATAGGAGAATTCAAAGAGATTCAACAACCTAAACTCCCTTGGTTATTCAATCAAAAAAAACAAATGCTCTCGAATGGAATTACACATCAACTCGTCGTTACGCATCAAATAAAAACAACGACTAGCGATGAACACTCCATTCGATTTCTTCCTCAAAAAATCCAACGCGACTTACAGAAAAAAATCACATCGACCATTCCCGATTCTTCCGCCGCGGCTATTCTTTCGGCGCTTTTATTAGGCGAAACAAGTTTACTCTCGAAGGAGATAACTGCAGACTATTCAGTTGCTGGCGTGGTGCATATACTCGCTGTTTCAGGAATGCATGTCGCGCTTATCTATGAACTTATCTTATTCATTTTGAAATTATTTCTTCGGAAAAAACGCAAGTGGTTAACTTTCATTTTAGCCATGTCTTTGCTTTGGGGATACGGTGCAATCACTGGATTCTCTGCTAGTGTGGTGCGTGCGTGTTGTATGTTTTCTTTTTTTGTAATTTCAGATTGCTTTCTTCTTTCTAGAAATACAGGAAATACCATTGCTGGCTCTACCCTACTCATTCTTTACTTCCAACCGTATTTAATATTCAACCTCGGATTTCTTCTCTCTATTTCTGCAGTGCTTGGAATTGTTGTCATTCACCCCATGATCATGCGACTTTGTTACACCGAAAATAAAATTGGCTACTACCTTATATCTTCAACAAGCATAACGCTTTCAGCAACACTAACTACACTCCCTCTAACGCTTTTTATTTTCCATTCCTTTCCTACTTATTTCGTCTTGGCGAATCTCATTCTAGTACCCTGGTCTACAGTTATTCTTTATGTCGGAATTGCTTTTTTACTCTTCTCTGGAATTCCATATTTAGGAACTTTTATCACGGTTGTTCTTGATTTAACAACGCGTTCAATGAATGAATTTATTCACCTCATTCATTTCTTGCCAAAAGCACAAATCTCTGAAATTAACTTCAATCAGGAACAGTTGATTCTATCCTACTGCCTAATTCTTACAATTGCATTATTTCTGTTTTTCAAATGGAAAAGCGCAATCCATTTCGCAGGATTGACTTTGCTTCTATTCGTTTCTTTCAGCTATCAAATTCCAAAACAAACAGGCCACTTGTTTACGTATTACCAGTCAAATATTCTACTCATCGGAAATGAAAAAGAAATTTTCCTGGCTTGCGACAACGACACTATCGCTTCAAAATACATTCACAAGATCAACGTTTGGAAATGTTCGCAAAACCGCGCCCAGCAGCATGTCACTCTCGTATCTTTTCCCTCATTCTTTTCGTGGAAAGAAGAGGTACGCAGCGTTTCATTTGCAACTTTTCGTTCTCGAGAAAAATCCCCCATACTCTTACTCAACGAAGAGCTTAAAATGAAAAAAGCTGATTCCGCATTAACGAATGAATTTCAACATGAAAAAATATTATTGGGAAAAGGAGT
>JBEIFO010000162.1:0-5200 GCA_040382375.1 Crocinitomicaceae bacterium | reverse complement strand
CGGCGCGAAGTTCATGTGAACGCCAATGCGCTTGCATTGACGCGCCACTTCCTTTCCAAATTCATAAATCAATTTTTCATCCATGGATGCTCCCAACGTCATGGCCCGTGGGAATGAAATGGTGCTATCTAAACGCATGCCCAGTCCCCACTCTGCATCGATTCCAATGAGCAAAGGAATTTTTGATTTAGCTTGAAATCGATTCGTCAATTTTGCTTGACGAACGGGTCCTCCCTGAAAGAAGATGATTCCACCAATGCCGTTGTTTTTTATGAGCGTTTCAACCTGTGTTGGATTATAGGACTCTTTCTTTTCATCGCTCCAGGCGGCAACCATGAAGAGTTGCCCAATTTTCTGATCGAGGGTGAGGGTTTTGATGAGGCTGTCGGACCAGGATTCTTTGAAAGATGTTGCACAAGATGCTTCGCAAGATTCTGCGAAAGATGTATTACAAGATTCTTCGAAAGACGCTGCGCGAGATTCTGCGAAAGATGCTTCGCAAGATTTTAGGATTGGACGAAATGCGAGGAGTAAAATCACTAACGCGAGAGCGGGACATTTCAAAAATTTCTTCATGTGTTAAAGTTATTCGCACATCAGAGACTGCTAAAAACTGTTCCACGTATTTTACAACATTGAAATGTGAATGAACTAAACCAACGTTTTCATGTCAATGGCCTTTTTTGCTTGCACCATGAGAAAAGAAAACTGTTCTTCTTCAGTAAGATTTGAATTGTCGAGAATAACCGCATCCGAAGCTCTGCGCAAAGGGTCTGCCGCACGCGTTGTGTCTAGCAAATCGCGCTGCGCGATGTTATCACGCACGTCGTCGATAGATATATCCACTGCGTTGTTTTTCAATTGAAGAAAGCGGCGTTGCGCTCTTACTTCAACATCGGCAGTCATAAACACTTTCAATTCAGCATTTGGAAGAACCACGGTTCCAATGTCTCTACCGTCCATAACTACACCGCCATTTTCGGCCATGCGCTGTTGAATACGAACCAATTTCTCGCGCACTTCTTTGATTGCACTTATAGCTGAAACATGCGCGCTGACTTGCATGCTGCGAATTTCTTTATCTACGCAAGTTCCATTCAAGAAGGTTTCTATTTCTTGAGAATCTGAATTGTATTTGAATTGAATTAAAATCAAATGAAGAGATTCCACCAACATGTTCTCGTCTATCTCTCCTTTGTTTTGAATGTATCCATGCTCTAAAGCATAATACGTAACAGCTCTATACATTGCGCCTGAATCGATGTAGATGTAATTCAAGTTTTTTGCTATGGCCTTTGCTAATGTGCTTTTTCCACAAGAAGAATAGCCATCTATGGCAATGTTAATTTTATTGGTCACTCGGTTAGGGAATTGAAGGTTCGAATTTACAATGCTTCCGCGGAAATCACCAAGTTTTATTTCAAAATGTGGTAATATTGCCAACATGAAAATTTTGAGACGATTGCACTCTGTAACTAAAATGAACCCTTCAGCATTTCTTGTTGCATTCATTTCAATCGTTTGTCTTCAATCGTGTAACAACATTCCCTACTTTGGTCACCAAGAAGGAAAAATCATTTACGACGTCAGTTTTCCGTACGAATCGAACGACATTAAGCTAGCACTTTTTCCGAGCGAAATGACTTGCATCTTCGACGGGGAACACCAACACACCCTTATTGAATCTGCCTACGGTATTGTGAAATCTGAATTTATTATTGATCACGAGAAAAAAGAATTCAATCATTTAGTAGCATGTTTCGGCAGTGATTACGCGATGCATTTGAACGAAGGCGAATACAATGAATGGATCAAACAATTCCCATCAGTTCGATTGGAACCTACCGAGGAAACCATGATGATAGCTGGATACGAATGCAAGAAAACCATTGCTTATTTCAAAAGTGATTCGTTGCCCTCTGTGGAGTTGTATAGCACTACGAAATTAGATTTAGACGGAAACAATTGGTGGAACACCTACGCTGGTGTTGAAGGAACATTGCTCGGATATGATATTGAGCAATACGGAAGACGCATGCAAGTTCGCGCACGTGAAGTGATTTTTCAGAAAACAACCCCCGAAGATTTTCAAATTCCAAGCTCCTACACCCCAATAAGCGCGGGTGAAATGAAAGCCAAGCTCGACGAAATTGTAAAAGATTATCTCGATTAATGAACCATTCGGTTTCTTCCTTGTACAGCATAAAAAATTCAAGTTATGCTGTTATCCTTTCTCCGATTCTTTCAAAGCGACGCTAGACATTTTCAAATTGTTTCTCAAACTATTTTCGTTTGTATAGGCGTAATGTTCCTTCGCTGGGATTATTCATTCATTTCTATTCTGCTTACTTTCGGCACAGCACTTTCCATTCAACTGCTTGGAATTTATTTCTTGAAGCTTCCACTTCATTCCATCAAAAGTGCGTTGATCACGGCTTTCGGACTAACGCTCTTGTTCAAGAGCAATGAGCCGATGCTTTATGCATTAGCTGCTGCCATTGCAATTGGACAAAAATTCATTTTTAAAATTCGAGGTCAGCATCTTTTCAATCCGGCTAATGTTGGAATTATTGCAGTGATTCTTTTTACGAAGAATGCTTGGATTTCCCCAGCACAATGGGGAAACAGCACCGTGCTTATCTTTGTGATTGGAACAGCAGGATTGGCGGTGCTTTCAAGAGTGAAGCGCATTGACACTGGGCTAGTTTTCATTGTCACACTCTTCGCGCTTGAGTATTACAGAACAATCGTTTTCTTAGGTTGGAATTGGGAAGTTCTACTTCACAAATTATCTTCAGGAAGCATTTGGCTTTTTGCCCTTTTCATGATCACAGACCCCATGACGATACCAACGAATCGATTGGTTCGAATCATTTGGACAATGGCGGTGGCCTTCACTTCCTTCTACCTTACGAATTATTATTTCGTTACCGGAGCACCTCTGTGGGCTTTGGTTTGCTTCACTCCATTGACACCGTTACTCAACAAGTTTTTCCCTAGCAAAACATTTAACTGGATTCATTCAACACAAAAACAATTCAACCATGACACAAAGATTGCTTATTAAGGCAGCAGCACTGTTGGTGCTCCTGTCTAGCGTGAACGCTTATTCCTTCTGCGGATTTTATGTCGCGAAAGCTGACGCGACGCTCTTCAATAACAAGAGCGAAATTATTTTGGTTCGCGATGGAACGCGCACGTCCATAACTATGTCGAATGATTTCAAAGGCGACGTGCGCGATTTCGCCATGGTTGTGCCAGTGCCTGTAGTGCTTCAGGAAGGCGACATTAAAGTCGTTGACCGAAGAATATTCGAAACACTCGACGCCTACTCTTCTCCGCGATTGGTGGAGTATTACGACACTAACCCGTGTTATCAGGTTGTAGAATTAGACGAAGCAAACTGGAGTGCGCAAGTCACCGCTACAGATGCGGGCGTTCGAATGAAGTATGATATGGTTGAAGAAAAATTCAATGTGACCATTGAAGCAGAATACACCGTTGGAGAATACGATATTGCTCTTCTTTCAGCGAAAGAAAGTACTGGATTGAAAAACTATTTGATTCAGGAAGGCTATAAAATTCCAGCTACTGCGGAGAGTGTGCTTGAGCCATACATCAAGAGCAACATGAAGTTCTTTGTTGTGAAGGTGAACTTGGACAATCAGAAAAACACGGGCTTCGATTATTTGCGTCCGATACAAATTAACTTCGATCATCCGAAATTCATGTTGCCTATTCGCCTCGGAATGGCGAACAGCACTGGCGAGCAAGATATGATTGTGTATGCTTTTACGAAGACTGGTCGCGTAGAATGCACCAACTACAGAACGGTGAAAGTGCCAACAGACCGCAACATTCCGTTGTACACGAAAGACATCTTCGGAGAGTTCTACAAAAACCTTTTCACTCGCGCATATTCACGTGAGGGAAAGAACGCGGTTATGTTGGAATACGCCTGGAATGTGACTCCAAGCTGGGGCGGAATGAAATGCGATCCGTGCGTTGGTAATCCGCCTATTTACAACGATTTCGCGGAAGCAGGCGTTTGGTGGGCCGGCTGGAATTCTGCTTCTCCAGTGTTCTTCACAAGGCTTCATGTGCGCTACAGCAATGCTAAATTCCCAGCGGATTTAACTTTCCAGATTACTCCGAACACAGAGAATTTTCAAGCAAGATATATTCTTACTCATCCTGCTGGAGGCCCTTTCGATTGCGATGAATCGCAAGACTATTTGGAATCGTTGCGAGCGCGCAGAAAAGTTGAAGTGGATGAATTGTATGCGTTGGCCGGAATAAAACCCAACGATCGTAGCGATAACTACATCAATGAATTTGTTTCTTATATGATAAACAAACCGATGGACTCTATGCTGAAAGGCGAGGTTATTCCAGGAGAAAATTCACCTATGGATGCAAGCGATATTGAAGTGGATGAAGCATACATTCATTCAGATATGGAGCCGAACGAGGCTTTCCTTCAAAATGACAATCCCGAGAAAAAGAATAAGCCTTGGGAAGTCCCTTTATTCTTGGGTTCCATAGTCGGATTGGCCTTGTTTGTGACGAGGAAACGAACGAAAGAATAGACACAAAAAAGGGCGACCAACGGTCGCCCTTTTTTCTTCAACATAAAATATCAATAGTACATGCTGCGACGAACTTTCGCAACATACTTCGCTAAGCGAATCACTTGTTTGGTGTATCCGAATTCGTTGTCGTACCAAACGTAAAGAACAATTCCTTTTCCATCTTTAGAAACTATGGTTGCTTGACTGTCATACACACTGCAGCACTCGTTTCCAACGATATCACTTGAAACTAATTCCTCGCTAATGCTAAAGAAGATTTGATTCACTAAATCACCGTCTAGCGCAGCTTTGCGAACAGTGGCATTTACTTCTTCAACCGTGGTTGGTTTGTCTGTGTATACGTGAATGATTGCTAACGAACCATTTGGCGTTGGTACGCGAACAGCGTTTGAAGTCAACTTGTCTGCCAAAGCCGGAATTACTTTCGTAACAGCTTTACCAGCGCCCGTTTCAGTGATTACCATGTTCACAGCAGCACTTCTTCCGCGACGACTTTTCTTGTGCATGTTGTCTAACAAGTTCTGGTCGTTCGTGTAAGCATGAACCGTTTCAATGTGCCCTTTTTCAATTCCAAATTCATCGAAAATGGTTTTCAAAATCGGAGAAAT
>JBEIFO010000161.1:0-5212 GCA_040382375.1 Crocinitomicaceae bacterium | reverse complement strand
TTGAATCTGTTCCATTAAAAAACTTGTTGGTCACTTTCACTTTTTCAGAGAAATCTCCGAAGCGCTTGTCTGTCCAGTCGCGTTCGAATTCAAATCCCACTTGCTCTGAAAGTATGGGCCATTGCACATAGTAATTGCCAAAGGGTGGACTTACCCAATTGATTTTGTTGTATCCGTAAATCGGTTGTCCATTCAAGAAAGGAACATAAGCCGTGTCTGAATAAGTCTGAACACCCGAAAGATTCGCAGGAGCATTTATATACCGATGTGGTAAATACGTTGCACTCACTTCAACTTGCTCTGTGGTGGTGTCATTCACTTCATACAACCAACAACTTCCTGGATAAACAGGATAATAACTCAAAGGAACATAGGTCGCTGGTTCAGTAGTCACATCGCCTTGCATGCTCTCCCATGTGCACGAAAAAAGCGAACATGAAATCAAAATCACTAACATGAGAACGGCATACAATTTTTGCATAGGGTAAATGTAATGTGTTCTTTTCATCTCGTCGCAGACATCCGTCATCGACATTCGCTGCTGTGCAGCATTCGCCCTTCGGGCATTCGTTCACTAGTGAACATTAGTCATCGACATTCGCTGCTGTGCAGCATTCGCCCTTCGGGCATTCGTTCACTAGTGAACATTTAGTCATCGACATTCGCTGCTGTGCAGCATTCGTTCGCTAGCGAACATCAGTTCTCTGAACTTTTGCCTTTCCTCCAAGAATCAGATGTGTAATAGAGATTACAATGGACAACCACAGTGCAGGCCAAAAACCATCAATCTTAAATCCGTCCACAATCTCTCCAGCCATAATTAGAATAGCGGCATTAATGACCAAAAGAAACAGTCCCAGGGTGAAGAGCGTTGCAGGTATAGTTAGGAGGATTAGAATCGGTTTAACAAACTTGTTTAAAAGCGTTATGACTATTGAACTAATAATCACTGTAAGGGAAGAGTCCACAGAAAACCCGTCAAGTAAATAATCTCCTAATAGAAGAGCTAGGCACGTGATCATTAATTGGAAGGTTGTTTTAAAAAAATTGTTCGGTTTCTTTTCCATTGGGTAATTTTCAGTTTAGCGAATTTCGAAAAGAAGTTGGAATAATTTTCTTTTTCATGCGAAATACTTCTTTCTTTTCGAAATTTCTTTTCTTTGTTGATATGAAGAACATTTTCTTGCGCTCGTTCATTTTCGTTTTGTTGCTTTCAGCTCATTCAGCAGGAGCTTTTACTTTTCCTGCTGGAACAGTCTGGTTCAACACAGATTATCAATTCAACACAGATCTGCTGAAGGATAAATTGGTGGTGCTCGGATGTCTTCAACCCGAAGAAATTACAGGCATTGGAGCCATGGTAGATCTGCAAGAAGAATTTCTTGCGGTTCCTCAAGTACAACTCATTACGCTTATTCCTGCTCGAGAGCCCGCCTACAGCCGTCAAGAGATCTTCGACTTCATTCAACAAAATGGAATCAGTCATCCAATTGGAATTGTTCCGAATTGGGGAGATATTCCTTTGATTGAAGCGGCTCGACTTCCACAGATTTTAATTTTCGATAAAAGCATGAAAGAATCTGTAATGGGAATTCAAGGCGTGCGCAACCGCGAAACCATTAGCGCGTCAATTAACCAATGGGTGAAAGCAGATGCCAACAGCTATTCCCTATGGCAGCCCACCATTACGCCGGAACCTAAATATTGGGCGAATCCGCTCATTGAACTTCCAAACGACTTGTGCTACTTCTCAGGAGAACTAGCGGTTTCAGAGCCGGCGCTTTTCCGAGTGAGCACCATAAGCGAGGATGGATTAATTCAAAAAAGAATTGGCGGAGTGCGGGGTTTTGCAGATGGAGATATTTCCGTTGCACAACTGAAAAAGCCTATGGGCGTGGCTTTCAGCTTCGCAGAGCAACTGTTATACATTGCCGATCCGCTCAATCACGCCATTCGCATTTACGACAACGATCAACATGTGTTGCTTACCATTCTTGGAAATGGAAAACAACCCAACATAGAGAATTTCGAAAAGGCAACTACTTGGAAAGGCGCCATTCCTTATCCGACCGATGTGTTCATTGCAAAAAATAAAGTCTATGTTTTAGCCGGAAACGATTGCAGCGTCTGGGAATTGAATACCGCCGATCAGTCTTCGAAATTAATTTGGAGAAGCGAAAACAAAGACGCCAATGGCAATGCGCTCAGCGCCCTTTCTCTTCAATTCTTCAACAAAGAATTTTATATGTTGAAGAGCAACGGGACGATTTCGAAATTCAAAAAGAAGAAAGAACAGCTTGCTTATGTGCCTGAAGCGCCCGTGAATCGTGCGGGTGGATTCACTTTCTACAACAACGATTTGGTAATCAGTGAGCCCTTCAACCATAAAATTTCATGGTTAGGAAGTGCGAAGAATATGGCGGGAAGTGGAATGCTCGGATTGAAAGACGGCGCAGCAGATACCGCGCAATTCACTCGCCCCATGGCGTTGAATAAAATTGGAAGTGAAATTTTCGTGTGTGAAGGCGGATACGGTGTGCTTCGCAAATGGCGAATGGTATCGAACGAAGTGAAGAGTTTTTATCCTGTCGTGAGCCAAGAGGCCCTCTACTCAGGCGAATCTCCCAATGCCGGTGAGGCGGTTGCGTTAGAGCCCATTACTGTTGAACCCGGAAAGACTACCCTGAAATTGAGCATCGATGCTCCCGGATATTTCTTGTTGAACACTGAAGAGAATGGTGTATTCACCGACGAGAACTCGGGAATAACCGCATCGGCTGAGGTGTTAACCGATGGAAAGGTCGATTTAGTTTTGGAAGTGCCAGCGAACAGAACCGAGATGGGATTCATTCAATTGGGACTGCAGTTGGTGCTGCATCCGAACGATGCTCCGAAGATGACGTACTTGAAGAAAATGTTTGTGGTGTTTACGTTTGAAATTCTGCCGGGAAGCGAGCACGAACAAGAGCTCATCATTCATCCGGTTGTAAAACCGAATTAATTGTCGCCGCGAAGTTTTCCCAATTCTACAGCTGCTTCCGTGTAGTCGGGCTTAATTTTCAAAGCTAGATTCAAATCGGCTTCGGCATTGGTTTTATCTCCTTTTCCTTCGTGGCAAAGCGCTCTATTGTATGCGGCTTGATAATATCCAGGGTTTTTCTCCAATGCTAAATTGAAGGCTTCAATTCCTTTCTGATAGTCTTTCAAATAAACCAAATTCACAAATCCTTTGTTGAAATAAGCCGCTGAGAAATTCGCATCAATGCCAATAATCTTGTCGTAGCACTGAAGGGCTTCTTGATAGTTACTCGGATTCTTCACCCCAGTTTCCTGAAGGAAAATAGCCTTGTTATAATACGGCTCAACGAAGTTCGGGTGAAGGTCAATGGCTGAATTGTAATACTCTTTTGCCAAAGGGTTTCCATAACTCGCACACACCAATCCCGCTTCTACGTAAGCGTCGTAGTAACTCGGGTCAACTTCAATGGCTGTCTGGTAAGAGCTTAATGCCAAGGTAGTGTCGCGAACCTGACGGTACAAGCGACCTTTTAAGTAGTAGGCATATGCAACGCGTTCATCTTGACGAAGCACGTTGTTAATTTGTTGAAGCGCCAATTCATAGTTGTTCAATGCAATGTCCATGGCCGCCTTTTCAAGCAAACCCTCTTTGTGCTGAGGGTCTTTTTCAATACACTTTTGATAATCTTTATACGCCTCAACCACGCGCTGCTGATCGAAGTGAATTTGTCCAGCCGTGAAGTAGATATCTGCTTTGGTGGAATCAATGGTCTTTGCACGAACAATGTCGGAATTGGCTTCAGCATATTTCTTCAATCCAGAATAGTAGCGCGCTCTTTCTAAGTAATGCGCAATGTTATTGGGCTCAGCGGTAATCTTGGCGTTAATGGCCCGAAGCGTGGTGTCTGAAGTTTCTTCAATGCCCAGGTCCTTCCCGGTATTGCAGCTTTTGCAAGATTCAAGGGTAGAGACAAAGGCGCAAATAAGCACCAATGCAAAAACAGAAATAAAGGTCTTGAGCTTTTTCAACATAACATTCAATTGAGCTATCAAAAGTAAGGTGTTCGTCTTTTCTTTTCTACAACAATTTATTTTACGGTTGATATTCGACCTTTGTAGCACATTAATTTCAAACCATTGGCATCCGAAGGCAAACAGTTCGTTTCAAGTTTTTCGTGGAATTCCGCTACGGTGGTGCTGCAAATTCTTATACAGTTGGGCTATACTGCCTTGCTTGCACGATTGATTGCGCCTGAGAATTTCGCGGTTATGGGCATTGTTTTAAGTCTCATGGGATTCGCTGAAATCTTTTCACAGATAGGCCTGGGCCCCGCGCTAATTCAACGAAAAGACATTGAGCAATCGCATATCAATTCGGCTTTCACAACATCCTTGGGATTGGGAATTATCTTTACCTTGTCCTTTGTGGCTGCTGCTCCCATGATTGCCAGGGCTTACGGAATTGATACGTTGAAGGAAATCATTCCTGTCGTGTGCTCAAGCTTTACGATTTCGGCGTTGAGCGTTGTTCCGCGAAACCTTATGATGAAGAACATGAAGTTCAAATCGTTCTTCACGGCGAGCATGCTAAGTATTGTTGGAGGAAATTTAGTAGTGGGACTTTGGTTAGCTTACGGGGGTTACGAGATATGGGCTTATGTATGGGCGTTATTCGCGCAGAATGCACTCATGACTTTGGCTTGCTGGATTCTTCAGCCCACACGCGTTCAATTCAAATGGAATAAAAAAGCAACCTTGCAATTGTTGAATTACGGTGCAGGAAGTTCGCTATTCAACGCATTGAATTACGCCGCAACGAAAGTCGACGTTGCGGTTCTTCCGCTCTTTTCGAAGGGGAGCGCACTATTCCCCAATACCGTTTCTTTGAATCAGGCGGGTATGTACGAAAGAGGGGCATATGTAGCGTCACTTCCAATTACCATAATGGCGAAACTGAGCGACAGCGTACTGTTCAGCGGAATGTCGAAATTGCAAGAAGAGACTGAACGATTGAAGCGTGTGGTGCTAGCAGCAACCAACGTGTTAAGTATTTTAATTTTTCCATTAGCTTGTTTCGTTTTTGTTTTTAGTGAAGACATTCTTCGAATTTATTTGGGGAACGGTTATATGGGAGCCGCGCAACTGTTGCAATGGTTGTTTGTGGCCGTTATTTTTAGAACACTTACTCGTCCTA
>JBEIFO010000160.1:0-5229 GCA_040382375.1 Crocinitomicaceae bacterium | reverse complement strand
GCATCATTAAAATAAGTGAAAGCTATGAATTGCAAAGCCGCATCAATATTGGTTGCGAATTCCAAATTAGAATCAAATTCGCGCGCTTTGGTTAATGCAGCAACACTCCGATATCTGAAATTACTTTGACGTTGATTCGCTTCCTGCTGTTTGTATAATTCCTTTAGAATATATCCCTTCACATACCATGCATTTGGATCAGAGTTCAAATCTGCCGATTTAAATCCTTCATCTATTTGCGTCAACGCCTCATCATACTTTTTTTCTGCACATAACTCAGAGGCCTTTGCAACAAGGGGGTTCACTTGTGCGTGGCTCATCTGCGCAACACCAAATAAAATGAAAAGGAGAAAAAATGCGTGCTTCATATTATTGAACTTTCCATTGTAAAATTTTATTCCCCGGGGTAATTTTCTTCTCAGATAAAGCGACCTCACTTAATTCGTAGCGAATAGAATTATCTACTGTTTTGAAATTAATGGCCGCCCCACTGCCTAGCGCTCCCTCCCAGTTTGTGACAACCAAGGTGCTCTTCCCTTTCACCTCTTTCATTATTTTCTGCAGATCAGATTTTTTCGACTTGTCTATAAAAACAATATGACTACTTACCCCTGCCTTGTATTCAGACCATGCAACAACTTCAATCGTCTGTGCACCTACTGGCTTCATTCCATATTTCTCCACAACATGCTTATAGACGGCGTCATTTCCATACACAACAATGAGAAATTTTCCTTTCTTCATTTCAACAGGCCAATTGCTATTCACCGCAAACTGATAAATAAAATTTGCTTGAATCATCGCACGCGAATCTCCCTCGTCTAACTGCTGCGCAGAAAGCCACTGGCTTGAGGCCAAAACAATGAGGAGCATAACGATTCTTTTCATTTCACAGCGCTATTTAGACGCATAACAAATCTATCTGAACAATTGAAACAATCTGTATTCAAATGATAAGGTTCTTCACCTTGAATTGTTAGAATCGCGCTGTGCTCACCTCCTTCGGAATAGGAGCGTTTTCGGTTAAAACAGCCGAAAATAATTTTGAAAAATACGGTGCAAGAAGGACCCCTTTTGAACCCAAGCCGCCGAACACCCCCAATAGTTCGTTCTGCTTGGCGAAACCTACAATAGGCCTTCTGTCGCGGGTTGTAGGACGAAATCCAGTTTTGTGACTTTCAACAACTACGTCCTTGTCCAATCTTTGAGTCAATTCTGATAGAAGAAATTCCTTCGCTTCATCCGTTGGTTCATCGGGGACCTCATTCCAATTGTATGTTGCTCCTAGGCGAAACTTTTTGTTTCCAAAAGGAAGTAAAAACTGACCAAAGTTTACAATTGCATCAAGCTCCAAATTTTCAATCTTCAAATCCAACACCTGACCATGATTAGGAATTAGATCGAGGTGTTCCAAACCCTTCCATTGATTCACGCCAATTCCATTGCAAAGAATAAGTTTATCGAAGTTCCTTCCCTTCCACACAACGCTGCTCTTTATGAATTCAACTTCATTTTCGTTCACAGCCTCTTCTATGAAATTTCCATGTTGAATGAAATAATTTCTTGCAGCTTCGCGGAGCAAGGGAACGTTTATCCAACCGCATTCATTGACCTCGCTATTTCCAAATGGAGAATCGAAATTCTCTTGCACGCTCTTGTTCGAGCGGGCGGAAAGATATCTTCCAACTTCAGGATGATCTGATTTTTCATCCCAAAAATTAGCATCTTGAATGGAGTTGAAAATTCTTGCGACGGGAAGGGAATGAAAAAAACTCGTTTGAAGTTTTTCTTCCAACTTGCGAAAAGTCACATTCATCTCTTCCAACATTTCTTTCGCTAACCAAGACGTAGCAAGCCTTTTGAAGGTAACCGGATTCCACATTCCGGCTGCTACTTGAGAAGCAGAAGCGTGCTTATAATCGTCGGCAATTAGAACTTCTTCTCCTTTTTCAAGAAGAGAAAAGGCTAGCAGTGTTCCTGCTAGCCCTTGTCCTACGATTAAATATTTCGACATAATTATTGAATCACGTTTAGCGCTTTACCCACTTTGGTAAATGCCTCAACTGCCTTATCAATGTGCTCGAACTCATGTCCCGCGCTCAATTGAACACGAATACGCGCTTGACCTTTCGCTACAACTGGATAGAAAAATCCAATCACATAAATTCCTTCTTGCAACAGGGCATCTGCGAAGTCTTGTGCCAATTTCGCGTCGTATAGCATCACTGGTACAATGGCACTGTCGCCATCTTTAATATCGAATCCGGCAGCTTTAATTCCAGCTTTAAAACGATTGACGTTCGCTTCAAGTTTATCGCGTAAGTCTGAAGAAGCGCTAAGCATATCCATTACCGCGATTGAAGCTCCAACAATTGAAGGTGCTAAAGAGTTCGAGAACAAATAAGGTCTTGAGCGTTGACGAAGCAATTCGATGATCTCTTTTCTTCCGCTAGTGAATCCACCCATTGCACCGCCCAATGCCTTACCTAAAGTTCCAGTAATGATATCTACGCGACCTAAAACGTTTTTCAATTCTATTGTTCCTCTACCTGTCTTTCCAATGAACCCGGTAGCATGACATTCGTCAACCATAACCATTGCACCGTATTGATCGGCTAGATCACAAATCTTATCGAGCTGTGCAACGTATCCGTCCATAGAGAAAACCCCGTCGGTAACAATCAACTTGAAACGAGCTCCAGAAGCGGCTTTCAATTGCTCTTCAAGATCTTCCATGTTGTTATTCTTATAGCGATAACGCTGCGCTTTGCACAAACGAACACCGTCAATGATTGAAGCGTGATTCAATTCATCTGAAATGATTGCGTCTTGTTCGTTCAATAGCGGCTCGAAAACTCCGCCGTTCGCATCGAATGCTGCGGCGTACAAAATGGTATCTTCCGTGTGAAGGAATTCAGAAAGTTTATGTTCCAACGTCTTGTGAATGTCTTGAGTTCCACAAATAAATCGAACGCTCGACATACCGAATCCGTGTGAATCAATTGCAGCTTTCGCGGCTTCTAAAACAACTGGGTGACTCGAAAGACCGAGGTAGTTGTTCGAGCAAAAATTTAAAACCTCTTTTCCTTCCGTGGTTTGAATGACCGCTGCTTGCGGGGTAGTAATGATACGCTCGCGTTTGAACAAACCCGCTTCTCGAATGCTGTTCAATTCATTTTGCAAATGTTCCTGCATTTTACCGTACATAAATTTCAGTTTTAATTTATCAATATTACTTTAGCCGCAGCTTCTGCTGCCGATTGTTCTGCCGCTTTTTTTGAACCACCTGTTCCTCTTCCGACTTCTTTGCCGTCTAACTCTAACGCTATGGTGTATAGCATTTGAGCCCCTGTGCTGCGCTGTTCACGCACGATATACACCAAATGCCTACGGGTCTTTTGTCCCCACTCGTGCAATTTACTTTTGTAATCTACATCTAAATGAACACGCTCATCAAGGCCGTGTTCCTTCAATAATTTCAATGCTATTTCTCGAGTGATCTTATATCCCTTGTCTAGGAAAAGCGCGCCAAATAAGGCTTCCAATGCATTTCCAATTAGACTTTCATGAATTTCCTGTCTGCCGATACTTACATTTAGAAACTCGTATAACTTCAGTTCGTAACCAATAGAATTAAGATTGTCTCTTCTAACAATCTTCGATTTCATTTTGGTTAGTTCACCTTCTGTGAGGGCCGGATATTTCGAAAACAAATAATGGGCAACAATGCTATCTAGAATGGCGTCGCCTAAAAATTCTAATCGCTCGTTGCTATTTTTTATTCCTGGTTGAATTTCATCGGCAGCGCTAGCATGTCGCAGCGCAGTTTCATAAAGCGCAAGGTTATTCGGCTTTACATGAAAAGTGTTTTTGATATAGGAGAATAGTTCCCTATTTGAGGGTGCTTTGGAAAAGAATTTCCAAATCATTCGTATTTCTTAAAAATGGCTGAAGTGTTATGACCACCAAACCCGAAGGTGTTGGTCATGGCTACGTTCACCTCGCGATGCTGCGCTTTATTGAACGTGAAGTTCAATTTCGGATCAAGGGCTTCGTCCGTATTTACGAAGTTAATGGTTGGAGGAATGATTCCGTTTTTTATTGCAAGAATGGTAGCAATGGCTTCCACCGCTCCAGCTGCACCTAGCAAGTGTCCGGTCATTGACTTCGTACTTGAAATATTCAAGTTGTAGGCATGCTCACCAAAAATATTTTGAATGGCCTTTGCTTCTTGAACATCTCCCAGTGGAGTAGATGTTCCGTGAACGTTTATGTAATCAATGGAGTCCGAAGAGATACCTGCATCTGACAATGCATTCTTCATTACGTTGGTTGCACCAATTCCTTCAGGATGAGGGGCTGTAATGTGATAAGCGTC
The DNA here is from genome assembly GCA_040382375.1 of Crocinitomicaceae bacterium. Classification (GTDB taxonomy): domain Bacteria; phylum Bacteroidota; class Bacteroidia; order Flavobacteriales_D; family Sanyastnellaceae; genus CAIZGX01. The sequence continues at coordinate 851 of JBEIFO010000160.1, read as the reverse complement.
TGCAGACATTCCACCGCCAATAAGCTCGGCATATATTTTAGCACCACGCGCTTTGGCGTGCTCTAAATCTTCTAAAATAAGGCAACCGCCTCCTTCACCCAAAACAAATCCATCGCGGGTTTTGTCGAAAGGTCGAGAAGCTGTGCTGTAATTTTCATTGTTTTCAGAAAGCGCTTTACAAGCGTTGAAGCCACCAACACCAGCTTCGCAAATTGCCGCTTCAGAACCACCACTAACAATAATGTCTGCCTTACCTAAGCGAATGTAATTAAAGGCATCAATCAAAGCATTTGTTGAAGAAGCACAGGCCGAAACGGTTGTGTAATTCGGACCTCTGAAACCGTATTGAATACTGATATGCCCTGAAGCAATATCTGCAATCATTTTCGGAATGAAGAAAGGATTGAAACGAGGCGTTCCGTCTCCTTTTGCGAAATTAATACACTCTTCTTGAAAGGTATTTAAACCACCAATTCCAGAACCCCAAATGACGCCAACGCGGTCTTTGTCTACTTTCTCCACATCGAGTCCAGAATCTACAATGGCTTCCTTCACAACCACTAACGCATAGTGTGTGTATGGATCCATCTTGCGCATTTCTTTTCGCTCAATGTGATCTTCCATATTAAAGCCTTTCAGTTCACAAGCAAACTTCGTTTTGAACTTGCTCGCATCAAAGCGTGTAATAAGGTTAGAGCCGCTCACACCATTGATAAGACCGTTCCAGTATTCTGGTACAGTATTACCAATGGGTGTTAATGCTCCTAGTCCGGTAACAACGACCCTTCTTAACTCCATAGTTTTCGGGAAAGTTGAATAATTTCCGAGTGATTATTTATTCGCAGTGATGT
>JBEIFO010000159.1:0-5231 GCA_040382375.1 Crocinitomicaceae bacterium | reverse complement strand
GTTGAGAAAATGAAGGCGTTGAAAGATGAAGGCGCACTCGGCGTTTTGAATTATTTCGATTCAACGCGAATTAACCTCGGACTCATTCAACAAGATGTGAATGTGCTTTGGGACCTTGCTCCACACGATATTTCCGTTCTCGATTACTTGTCAGACGAATTGCCAATTAGTGTGAATGCCACAGGCGTAAGCCATATTCACAACGGTATTGAAAACGTGGCCTACCTCACGGTAAACTACCAAAATAATTTTATCGCTCACTTCAATTGTTCGTGGTCTTCGCCTGTTAAGATTAGATTGATGCTGTTGGGTGGAAGTGAGAAGATGGTCGTGTTCAACGACATGGAACCGACTGAAAAAATTAAAGTCTACGATACTGCTCACAACGTTAGCACGCTTGAAGAAAAACAGAAAGTCATGATCGACTATCGTGTTGGAGATGTCTATGTCCCGAAAATTGAATTGGCCGAGCCACTCAAAAAGTTGGCGCAAGACTTTATTTCTTCCATCGAAAATAACTCTGAACCGCGCGCTTCAGCATTGGGCGGATTAAACACCATTCGAATTCTGGAAGCTGCACAGCAAAGCATTAAGCAAAACGGAAAAGAAGTTAAAATTGAAATTTAAGTTGAACGAAAAACTTCAACATATCATTCAAGACTTGAACATTCAATTGAAAAGTGAATGCGTGCTTACTGAAGCCGCTTCAGGAGCTTATGCCTGCACGCCAGTATTGGCAGCGCTCGCAGGAGCAGAGGTTCATGCCTTCGCGCGCGATTCGAAATATGGTTCTGCAAGTGAATGCATGAGCGAAGTGCAGGCTTTAGCTGAACAATGCGGAGTTTCAGGCCGCATTCATTTCCACACAGAAAAAAATGAAATGCCTTGGGAAAGAGCAACCGTTGTTACAAACAGCGGTGCGCTTCGTCCATTGGATAGTACTATTCTTGAGCGTATTTCTTCTTCGTGTCGAATCCCACTCATGTTCGAAGCGTGGGAATTTCGTTCACAAGATCTCGATTTAGATTTTTGTAAGTCGAAGGGAATCCAAGTAGCGGGTACCAGCGAAAGACATCCGCAAGTCGATGTATTCGGCTATCTCGGAGACATGGTTGTTCGACTCATTCAAGACGCCAAGCAAACCCCTTATCGAAATAAATTCATCGTTGTCTCGAACAACGACTTCACGCCCTACCTGTGCAAACCTCTGGTGAACATGTCAGCAGCTGTGGGCGTGTATTGTCCGCTGGAATACAGAAGTGAAATTGAAAATTTAGGAGCAACCTTTCTCGGAGATTGGAATTCCACGGAAATTCCAAATGAATGGAAATCGCCTTCAGCCGTGATTTACACGGGTTCTCCTTTTTCTGAAAATCTTTGGGGAACTTTTCCTTTGTTGAATTTCAATATCTGGAAGACGCTAAGTTCCCCACTTCTCCTGCGCTTCGCAGGTGACGTTCGCGAAGCCGATTTATTTCAACATGAAATAAATTTCCATCCGGAAAATGTCCCGGCCGGACACATGGGCATTCTTCCTTCCGCCATCGGTTGGGACCCCATCATTCGTCTGCAAGCCGGAAGTTTGAAGGTGGCCGAGCTCATGAATACGAATGAAGCACATTACAATAATTTCGAACTTGCCCAATACCTTTAGACCATGAGCGAAGAGAACAAGATCGAAAAACTCTCGGATTTGGATTTCAATAAATTCAAAACATTGGCGAACGACGAAAGTCTTTCGCGCTATGAGAAAATCGGATTCTTCAATCACTTTCGTGAAGGAAAAGAGACGCAGATTTGGGACGATATTCAATCGAAAGTTTCAACACTGTCTTTGGAGAATGCGCGTGTCCTAGACATTGGTCCAGGTTGCAGCGATTTGCCTTTTATGTTGTTGAAGAACGCGGAAGCTAAAGGACAAAATGTTGTGCTCATTGATTCACAAGAAATGCTGAATCAACTTCCCGATTTTTCGTTTTGTGAAAAGTTCTCGGCCATGTTTCCAAACGAAACAAAACAATGGTCGAAGGAAAACAAGAACGCCTTTCATGCCATCATCTGCTACAGCGTTTTGCATTACATAGCCGTAGAGTCAAGCGTTGAATTGTTTGTTGAATCGATCTGTGAATTGCTTGCCCCCGGCGGAATGGCGCTCATTGGCGATATTCCGAATGTGTCGAAAAGAAATCGTTTTTTCACCTCGGAAGAAGGTATTCAATTCCATCAAAACAACCACGGTTCGAATTCATTTCCTGAAATAAATTGGAATGAGAAAAAGCCAGGCGAGTTCAACGATGACGATGTTTTTTCAATCTTGAAAATGGCAAGAGTGAAAGGAATAGAAGCATTCGTGCTTCCGCAAAACAGCGCCTTGCCTATGGCGAATAGAAGAGAGGATATCTTATTTGTAAAACACAAATAGCATGAAGAATAAATTAGTCATTTTTGGAAATACAGAGTTCGCTGAAATAGCTTACGAATACTTCACGCATGACAGCGATTACGAAGTGGTAGCGTTTTGTGTTCACCGTGAATACATCAACAAGGAAGAGATTTTTGGATTGCCATTGGTGGCTTTCGAAGATTTGCCTTCGCTTTACAATCCCAGCGATCATGGGTTCTTCGGAGCGTGTGTCTACACCAAACTAAACAGACTGCGCACGCAAGTTTATTTGGAAGCAAAAGCTTTGGGATATGAAATCGCTTCTTACGTAAGCTCATACGCTTTCGTTTGGAGAAACGTCAAATTGGGAGAGCACGTTTTCATTTTTGAAGACAATACCCTTCAACCGTTTACTGAAATTGGAAACAACGTTGTGCTTTGGAGTGGCAACCACATAGGGCATCATTCGAAAGTTGACGACAATTGCTTCATCTCTTCGCACGTAGTCATAAGTGGAGGAGTAACCATTGGAAAAAATTGTTTCCTTGGCGTGAATAGCACAGTAAACAACGCCGTGAGCATTGGCGACGATTGCTTGCTTTCTTCCGCAGCGTTAGTGGTGAAGAACATTCCAGAAGACTCCATTGTGAAAGGAAAGGATATCTCTCCGATCTCGTGTCGCGCATATCATAAACTTACGCCGCGATGAATTGGAAGCGACTCGGTAGAATTGTCGAAGCCAATCCGAATTTGGAATGGTCGCAGCAATACGCTGCAATACCTACCGTGCGCATTTTGAACGAAGATGTTCTTCGTGTTTATTATTATTCCATGGATGAAGACTTCAATGGAAGAATCAGTTATGTAGATGTTTCAGCACACCATCCTTCTGAAATTATTTTCCGAAGTGAAGACGTGCTGCTCGATATTGGAACCGAAGGCTCATTCGACGACGGTGGCGTTTGCCCGCTGCAATTCCTTCAACATGACAATGAAAATTGGTTGTACTACTTGGGAGTGCAACGCACAACTGATGTGCCTTATCGATATTTTGCAGGAGTAGCGAAAGAGCAAGCCGATGGCTCGTTTCAGCGCTTTCAAGCTGATTCTGTATTGCTTCCAACAAAATCAGAACCCGATATTCGAAGCGCGGTTTCTATTCTTCAAGAAGGAGAAAAAATGCGCATGTGGTATGTTGGTGCATTTGCATGGATAGACGTGAATGGAAAGGAAGTTCCAACGTATCGCATTCATCATGCGGTTTCAACAGATGGATTAAATTGGGAAGTGGATCAGCACGATTGCATTCAATTTCAAAACGAAGATGAGTTCGGTTTTGGACGGCCGTGGGTATTGAAAAAGGAAAACGGATTCGAAATGTACTACAGCGTGCGAACGAAGTCAATGGGCTATCGCCTAGGCTACGCCATTTCTGAAGACGGCTATTCATGGGTAAGACAGGACAGTGAACTCAATTTTTCAGTTGGAAGCGAATCGTGGGAAAACGAATCGGTTTGCTATCCGTGTGTTGTCGATGTGAATGGAAAGCGATACCTGTTTTACAATGGGAATCAAAATGGGAAAACAGGTTTCGGCGTAGCCGTTTTGGAGGACAAGCAATGAAAATAATTCGATACACAGAAGACCATCGCAAGCAATGGGAGGAGTTTGTTTCCAGCAGTAAAAATGGAACCTTTCATCTCTCGCGAAATTTTATAGACTATCACGGAACGAAGTTCAATGATCATTCGCTGCTAGCTTTTGATGAAGACGAAATGGTGGGTGTGTTGCCGATGAATGAAAGTGGAAGCGAAGTCTTCGCGCATCAAGGGTTAACCTACGGCGGTTGGGTGCTTTCTAACAACATACGACTCGATGAATTTCATAGACTGTTTGTAGCCTTTCTTCAATATCTGGAATGGAAGGGAATAGAACAATTGCATTACAAAACCATTCCGTTCATGTACCAACAGGTGCCAGCGCAGGAAGACGTTCACATGCTTTTTCTCGCTGGCGCGAAATGCACAGGGCAACACGTGAATCCCGCAATCATTCCTTCCAACGTTCCGAAATTTCAAGAGCGCAGAGTGCGCGGAATGAAGAAGGCGGTGAAAGAAGGAATAGCCATTCGCGTATCAGAAGATTTCGATTCATATTACACCATTGTGGAAGATTTGCTTGCGGCTTATTCTTCAACACCGGCGCATTCAAGAAGTGAGATACTTGATTTGCAAAAAAGGTTTCCAAATGAAATTGAATTGCATGCGGCCTTCCATGGAGAAGAAATGTGCGGGGGTATTTTGTGTTTCAACACCCCGAATTGTGTTCGGTTCCAATACATCGCTTCCACTATGGAAGGGAAAGAGAAAGGCGCTTTGGATTTGCTTTTCGCAACGCTTATTCAAGAGACGTTTTCTAAAAAGAATTACATAGATTTTGGAACGAGTACCAACAATCAAGGTGCCTCATTAGCCTTGGGTATTTCGCAACAGAAAGAAGGTTTTGGCGCACGCACTAGCGTTCAGCCTATTTACACATTAGCGCTAAATTCCGTAAATTGGGATGCTTTAAATGCATTTGTTTCATGAAGAAAGTATCTGTAGTCATTCCGTGTTTTCATGTTGAAGAATTTATTCTTCCACTCTTTCACAACATGCAAGAGGTAGAAAAGCAATTGAACAGCATGAATCTTGCGTTGGAATTGGTGTGTGTTGACGATGGAAGTAAAGACGGCACATGGAGCGAATTGTTGAAGCACCGTCATTTAATTAAAGACACCCAAGTGGTTCGTTTAACGCGCAACTTTGGAGCTATCTGCGCAAGCAATGCCGGATTGAAATTGGTAACC
>JBEIFO010000158.1:0-5241 GCA_040382375.1 Crocinitomicaceae bacterium | reverse complement strand
CTCAAGGCAATCTGATAAAGAACAACAACCTGAGCCGTGAAGGCTTTTGTAGACGCAACGCCTATTTCAGGACCTGCGTGCGTGTATGCTCCACAATGCGTAGCGCGAGAAATAGAACTTCCCACAACATTACACACACCGAAAATTAATGCGCCACGCTCTTTCGCTAATTCAATAGCAGCTAGCGTATCTGCTGTTTCTCCTGATTGTGAAATAGCAATGACAATATCCGTAGGATATATGATTGGATTTCTATATCTGAATTCACTCGCATATTCAACTTCAACCGGAATGCGCGCGAAGTCTTCGAACAAATATTCTGCAACAAGTCCCGCGTGCCAAGAGGTTCCGCAAGCCACAATTAAAATTCGCTGAGCTGTTTTCCAACGTTCTTCGTGCTCATCTATTCCGCTCATTTTAATGAGTCCGGTTTTTAAGTTCACACGTCCACGTATAGAGTCTTCAATACTGCGAGGCTGCTCGTGAATTTCCTTCAACATAAACGAATCATATCCACCTTTTTCAATGGCTTCAAGCTTTAATTCTAACGCTTGAATGTATGGAGTCTGACTTTGATTGTCAATATTCACAATGGTTAATCCTGTTGTGCGATCCACACGCGCAACTTCTTCATCGTTCAGGTAAACTACGTTTTTGGTGTACTCAATTATTGGTGTTGCATCACTAGCGATATAGAAATCGTCATTAGCCCCGATTCCAATTACCAATGGACTGGATTTCTTCGCTACGATAAGCTGATCGGCGTTTGACTTATCTAAAACAACAATGGCATAAGCACCATGCACTTCAGAAAGAGCAAGACGCACCGCTTCGAAAAGACTAACCTTCTCTGCATTGCGAACATCTTCAATCAAGTGAACCAACACCTCGGTATCGGTGTCGCTTAAAAATACATGACCACGGTTCATTAACTCTTGTTTAATGGAAGCGTAGTTTTCAATAATTCCGTTGTGAATGAGCGCTATTGTTCCGTCTCCGCTGCAATGCGGGTGAGCGTTCACGTCGTTCGGAACACCGTGTGTGGCCCACCGTGTATGACCGATTCCAATGTGTGAAAGAGGCTTAACAGAACCCACAACATTTTCTAAGTCAACAACCTTTCCCTTACATTTCTTAACTACGAGTTCACCGTTTTCAATATACGCCATTCCAGCGCTGTCATATCCGCGGTATTCTAATCGACTAAGTCCTTTAATAACCTTTTCGTAAACTGGCTCATTGCCTAAATAACCAACGATTCCGCACATATTGAATGACTTTTAATTTGAATAAGTAATAACAAGCCGCAAATTTTCAAAATTGTTTTCCGAAAATTCCGGACCGTGTATTATGGTTCTGTTAACAGACACACCGGCCGCTCCCGAGACAACGAAAAGTGGCGCGTTTTCTAATTCTCCAGAAATAACTTTTTGAACGTATTGAGTGATGTTTAAACGATACCGCTTGTTTCCTTCTTCTACACCACCGCCAACGGTCCCACTAAATTGATCGGGAAGAGCAACCAAAGTACCTTCGCTGTTTTGATAGAAGATGAAAATTTGAGAAGTGGGCGCATACCTTGAATCGGGCTCGTAAGGCACAATGAGCTCGGCTTTATTTATGATTCTCCCCTCGCTCATTTGAAGATCTAACAGGTTTGGAAGTACCAACTTTGTCTTTGTGCCCGCGCCAGCCTGCAGGTAAGTCATTGCTTGATTAGCAAGGGTGTCAGTTGTAACAAGCTCTTGCAATTCGGGCTGCGTGGCATACTGATAAAAATGCTGAAGTCGAGAATATCTTCCGCAATCAGAAGTTACCGGAAATTCATAGAAGGTAGTGTCTGCCAAACCGCCATTATCGAAGCGGTAGTAAACGGTAATTTTACTGTTGATGTTTGTGAGGTCGAGTGCTACAACTCCCATGGGGTAAGACCCGGCCTCTACTTTTAATCCTTTGAAATACGTTTGAAAATTCTCATCAGATTCCAAGACCGCTGTGTCTGCTGGGTGCAACAATCGATTGCCTAAACTTGTTTTTAAAGGAATACGCAATTGGGGAGCAAGAGAATCTTCCGTCCCAAATAAATATGTTTTTGGTTTGAATTGAAATGTTTGAGAAGCGTCTGCTAGCAAGTTTTCGTTCAAGGCAGGTGCATTGTAAGAACTGTTGAAGCTTCCTGTTTTGGGCAAGTCGGCGCTTAGTTCTTTCACAGATAAATATCCTTCACCCAGAGATCCGTATGAATAACCGGTATAAGCCACAGAGAAAATAACAGAATCTACCTCAAAGGTTTCAGGGAAGCTGGGGCTTGCTCCGGAAAGCACGAATTGCGTTGAGAAACTCGCTAACGTTCTTCCAAAGGTTTCATCGGTATAAGAACCTAACAAACAAGCCGAAAGCTCGTCTGTAGAAAGGGTGTCCTCTCGAACGATATAACTTAGAATTCGAGCAGTATCAGACTGATTGGCGTACAACACATCTTCTTGCGGAAGAAGCCCATCTGCCTGCAAATCGGTTGGCTTTTTACATCCGCTAACCGCAAACAATACAAGCGCCCAAAGCAAGAAGAGGGTGTTCCTCATAGGTTAATCAATCAAAATTGGTTTAGCCGCGTGCACCGTATCGAAAAACTCATCGATAGCGCTATGGAAATCTTCACACTCGTATGCCTTAAGCACGGGAACGCTTAGGTTATTCACCTCTTCCATAAGTTTTGGGTTAATATCTTCATCGTGAATAACTACGCCGTCTGCATGTGCAAGAGCAACCTTCATTAAATTCACATAGTTTGAAGTAGAAAGATCTCCAAGGTATTGCGGAGCAACTTGATCGAATTGAACTTTTTTAGAAAGCCCTCTGTCAATAGATCCCGCGAAATCGTCTTTGTACAAGGAAATCACTATTTTGCTATCAGCAAAATGAGGGTCTCCTGCAAACACATGCTTTACGTAAAGCGGCATTAAAGCAGAGAACCAACCGTGACAATGCACGATGTCTGGGGCCCAACCTAATTTCTTAACTGTTTCAAGCACACCTTTCGAAAAGAAAATCATGCGCTCACCGTTGTCAGAGAAAGGTTTTCCCGCTTCGTCGTTTAAATAAGCTTTACGATGGAAGAATTCTTCGTTATCGATAAAATATACTTGCAAGCGAATTTGAGGAATACTAGCGACCTTAATAATTAGCGGGTGATCAGTATCGTCTACAATCAAATTCATTCCAGACAAACGAATAACTTCGTGAAGCTGATGTCTGCGTTCGTTAATCTTTCCAAAGCGCGGCATGAAGATGCGAGTCTCTTTGCCTCTTTCGTGCATGGCTTGAGGGATTTGACGAACTTGATTCGCTATAGTTGATTCCGGAGTGAATGGAAAAATTTCTTGACTTACAAAAAGAACTTTTGTTTTTTGCATAGAGATGTTTAGGTTTGCCTGAATTCAGGTTGCAAAGATATTATAAATCTTTTTTGAATTTTGCAACTTTTTGGCCTTAAAATACTGAAATGAAGGGAACTTCGTGCGAAATAGCTGTTTTACAGCATGTTGATGAGATGAGGGCGTTTAGCACAAAGTGCAGGAACGAAAACCGAATTATAGGTTTTGTGCCCACAATGGGGGCTTTGCACGAGGGTCACCTGTCGTTGATAGCAAGAGCGAAAGCGTTGTGTGATGTGGTAATCTGTTCCATTTTTGTAAACCCCACCCAGTTTAACGACCCGAAAGATTTGTTGTTGTATCCCCGAACGGAAGAGGCAGATATTGACCTTTTGAAGAATGCGGGTTGCGATGTTGTGTTTCTTCCGGCAGTGAATGAAATGTATCCAACGGGACAAGAGGTGAGGGATTATAATTTTGGAACTCTAACATCGGAATGGGAAGGACGTTATAGACCGGGACATTTCAACGGTGTTATAACAGTGGTGAAACGACTATTTGAAATAGTACTTCCACACCAATCCTTTTTCGGCAAGAAAGACTTTCAACAATTCTCAGTCATTCGCGAATGGGTAAGAAGAGATGAAATTAAAGTGGAAATAGTAGGATGTGATACTGTTAGAGCGTCAGATGGTTTAGCGCTGAGCTCAAGAAACAAAAGACTTTCAAGTGAGCAGGCAACGCTGGCTACCGCCTTTTCAAAAGCGTTATTGTTTGTTCGCGACAATAAATCAAAAAACAATGTGAACGCGCTCATTGCTGAAGCAACTGAATTGTTTATTGAAAAAGAACAGATTGAACTTCAATATTTCACTGTAGCAAATTCAGAAACATTGGAGCCACTTGAAGAGATAAGTGAAGCAAACCATCAGGTAGCGTTAATAGCAGGATTTATAGGGGATGTGCGCTTAATCGACGAAATAGAATTGAACTAATCGTTTTCTTCCTCGGGATTGTAATTCTTTTCTTCCCAGCGATTCACAGCCACTGCAGCCACCGCATTTCCAACGACGTTGGTGGCAGATCTTCCCATGTCAAGAACGTGATCTACCCCAAGAAGTAGGAGGAGTCCCGCTTCGGGAATTCCAAATGTGGCTAAGGTCCCAGCAATAACAACAAGAGATGCTCGCGGAACACCGGCAATTCCTTTACTCGTAATCATTAACGTAAGGAGCATAGCAGCTTGATCTGCCCAACTTAAATCTATCCCATAACTCTGCGCAATAAATAAACTTGCAAAGGTCATGTACATCATACTTCCATCTAAATTGAAACTATAACCCAGCGGTAGCACGAAACTCACGATGCGGTTTCTACACCCGAAACGCTCGAGTTCTTCTAACAATTTAGGGTAAGCAGCTTCACTAGACGCTGTGGAAAAAGCAAGAAGCAGTGGAGCCTTTATTCGTGCAATCAATTGCTTCACGCGCTTTCCAACAATAAGAAACGCGACGAATATTAAGATGATCCAAAGTAAAAAAAGTCCGCTATAAAACTCTCCAATGAAAAGCGCGTATGATGAAAGAACGCCGATGCCTTTTTTTGCAACAACCGAGGCCATGGCCGCGAACACCGCAAAAGGTGCGACATACATGACCATAGATGTTATTCGCAGCATGACGTGCCCTAGGGCATCCATTGCTTTTACGATAATCTCCCCCTTTTTACCAAGCGCGGCAGTTGCTGTTCCGAAGAACAATGCAAAAATGACAATTTGAAGAATTTCATTTGTAGCCATAGACTCGATAACGCTTGAAGGAACAATGTGAACCACAAAACCCTTAAGCGTTAGCGCAGCTTTATCAAT
>JBEIFO010000157.1:0-5253 GCA_040382375.1 Crocinitomicaceae bacterium | reverse complement strand
TTGAAGAAATGGCGAATCACACGCGTTCGCTCATTCAACAAGAAATAGAAAAAGGTTAGAAAGGAAATCCCAATCCTAAGTTCAAGACAGGCTGAAGTTTGAATGTGCTCGGCGAATTATTCACGTTGGAAAGAAATGCATTGTACTCTTCTTTTCCTTGCCACAACCATTTTTCACCGTCTACTTTCAACGGATCTCTTAACGGAATTCCAACATCCATTCGTACAATAAAGAAATCGAAATCGAAACGCAATCCAACTCCGGTACCGAGCGCGAACTCTTTGTAAAAACGATTTTTATTGAACTCTGCATTTGGACGGCTGTTGTCTTTGTTCGCTAACCAGATGTTTCCGGCATCTACGAAAAATGCCGCTTGAAACATGTGCGTAATCTTGAATCTATATTCCGCATTTAATTCCAATTTAATATCGCCAATGTTGTTGAACGAACGAACGAGCGTAGTGTCGCGAAAACTTCCTGGGCCAAGTGTTCGTGCTTGCCAAGCGCGCAATCCATTCGCACCACCGCTGAAATAACTTTTTTCGAAGGGAAGTGAAGACAGATTCCTCAATGGGATACCTACGCCGACAAAGGCGCGAAAAGCGAATTTATTGCGATCGTCTTTTTGCGTGTAGAATCGAACGTCGTGATCAGACTTCACATATTGCGCAAATCGAATGTTGTTAATCTCGTAGCTTCCCAACGAGTCAACATCTGCATTTGGAAGGCGCTGATAAATCGCACGAAGTAAATTGCCCGCACCTTCAATAATGTTTCCGCGGTAATAAAATGCGCGGGGTTGGTTGCCGTCTTTCTGCGTGTTTACGGTATATCCCAAGCGAGAAGCTAAGATCAAGTGATCTTGATAACTGTTCGCCAAATAGCTGTCGTTCAAAGATCCCAACCACTGGTCGAAGGCAGCAGATCGCTCAATTTTTATAACGCTTAATTCCGCCCATTCAATGTCGAAAGAAGAAACCGTTTCTGGATTTTCAATGAAGTTCCAGCCGAAACTCACCTGTGAAAGTGTTCGCGTATAATCGGGTCTACGTTGATAATTCAATCCGGCGCGTAGGGTAGTTTTCGGGTCGTTACTTCGACTCGTCTTCGCCAAGTCTCGAGGAAACAGTCGCGGTAAAATCAAATTCAATTCCGGTCCTATTTCGAAAGTGTTCAATTGGAAGGTTCGTTGAACGATTTGATTGCCGGTGTTTGTTGAACCGTCACCAAGCACCTGAGACGCTTCAGCTCCAACAACCGTCTTGAATTCAAAAGACTCTGCCCCGCGAAATACATTCCTATGCTTGTAAATGAAGTTGCCATAAATACCCATGTTACCAGAGCGATTGGTTACCCGAGGGTCAAAGCTTAGCGCTTGTTTTTTATTCGGTGCCAACAGTACTTTGACATCGAGAAAGGATTGTCCAGTTTTCGGGTCATTTCGTGGTGAAAGTTGAATGTTTACTGTTTTAAAAACTCCTAATTGCGAAAAGCGTTTGTAGGTCTCGTCGAGATACCGCTGCTGGTAGAGTTGCGTTTCTTTAACCTCAACACGCCTGTCGAGTATAACCGGTTTTACACACGACAAACCAATGCTAAATATGTCAAGACCTTTGTATGCAATGGTGTCCGTAGGAGTTTCATTCGGATTCAAAGGATTGAATGAAGTGTTAAAAGAAATTTCTCCAATGTAAAATTTACGGTGAGGCAATGTTTTTCCGGTGAAATTTCCGTAGCCGTCAAGGGCTTTTTGGTTCAGAAAAGTGATTTTGATGTTAACTTCTTTAGGGGAAGTGACGGTATCTAGCTGATAGACGATATAGTCTGGGATGAATTCGTAAAAGCCCTCATTGCTCAGGAACAAGGTAATTCTGCCACGCTCTGCATCGAGATTCGTAACGCGAAAGCGTTCGTTTGACTTTATCAAAGTTTTCTCTTTTAGTTTGGGCAACTGTTTATTTAGGTTAGCGTCCTCAGTGGTCCATTCAACATTTTTAATCTTATATAAGTCCTTCAGTTCAACATGGTAAACCACCTTACTCTTTTTCCCTTTTTTCCAGAATAAACTTTTCTCGTCGTTAACAATACTTTCGCCTTTAACCTCTGCATTGAAATAACCATTCTTCCGCAAATAAATTTCCATTTGTCTAGCTCCCTTGTTAACGAGCATGGTGTCTAATAAAACAGGCGGCTCACCTACCGTATATGCAAGCCAAGGCCACAATCCGTTGCAGGTCTTAGGATCTTTGTGTTTTTTGTTTTTTCTGGTTTCTTTGTCGAAGCGTTTCTTATTTATTCTCGCGCAGCGTTTGTTTATGCGTAATTCAGATCGCTCAAGAAACTTTCTTGGAACAAAAGTATTCAGACGCATGTTCAATCGAAACATCAAGGTTTTGCGATTGGGTTTAAGTTTTGCCAAATACAATAATTCATCGGCGCTAACATCTGTTACAGTGAGTAGGTCGTTTTTATATCCGATAAAATCTACTTTGTGATCTTCAAAATAAATTTCTCCTTCTTGCAGATTATTTTGAATAGTACAAGATGTGTAGCTAATGCAAATGAATGCGCAAATAAGCATTCTTGAAAATCGGCTTTTTCTGAAAATTCTATTTTGCATCATTTGTACAAATATCTAACGCATCTTTGTAGAAATAAAATTTAATGTCCATTTCCAAGAACGAAATCAAACTAATTCGCTCCTTACAACAGAAGAAATTCAGAATCCAAGAGAATTTATTCGTTATTGAAGGAAGGAAAGCAGTGGAAGAGGCCTTGGGTTTTGCAAAGAAAGTTTTAAAAGTGTTTACCACCGATGAAGCTTTCGCTTCGAAATTTCAAGTTCCTTTGATTCATTCGCGTGACATGGAACAAATTTCTAGTCTGACCCAACCTCCAGGATATTTGGCTGTTATGAAGCAAGAATTTCTTGAGTTGAATAGTTTGGTTGGAAAAACATTTTGTATTGCCAATGCTATTTCGGATCCTGGAAATTTAGGAACACTCATTCGCACCTGTGAATGGTTCGGAGTAGATGGCTTGCTTCTCGACGAAAACAGTGTAGATGTTTTCAATTCGAAAGTAGTTCAAGCATCCATGGGAAGTATTCTTCGTTTACCCGTTGTGAGTTCAACCTCTAAGGAGATAATTGATTTTTTTAGATTGAAAGAAATTCCGCTATTAGCGGCTGATCTGAATGGAATGCCTATCCAGACATTCAAAGCCCCAGAGCATTGGGCGTTGGTGGTTGGAAGTGAAAGTCACGGAGTATCGGAAGAGTTTCTTCAATCGTCGGCAACACGTTTAACCATTCCTTCTTTAGGAAATGCAGAAAGTTTGAACGCCTCTATTGCTGGAGGGATAGCTATCTATCAATTGAAGGTAAAAGCCTAGTTATTTGCCATAAAATCCTGCGGGCTGCAATAAGGGCTCAAAGACAAAGAACTGAGCAAGTCCTATTTCGTTTGCATCCGTCTTCGCCCAGAAATATTCTGGGTCATAAGGTGTCATTTGTCCGGTTGCATCAGGAGTCATCTCTTTTGCTTTCTTCAAATACAAATTAAGAGACGTAATAGCTCCCGAGTTGTTTTTTACGCGCAAAACAAAAGTCGGTGTAATATTCTTGATGGAATCAGCTGCACTCGGTTTCAGCATGGTGTTGTAGGTCTCTAAATTAACCTTTCGTATGCGCTTCAATAAATCGAAAGCCAGAGCAGTATCTAGTTGGGCGAAGGGAGTGAGAGTTCCATTTAAGTATCGCTCGAATTTCAATTTGTTATTCCCAAAGTAGGATAGTTTGAAACTACTGCCAGGGTCAGTCATGTGCAAGACTTCAATTTCAGCAATGTCGTTATTCGGATAGTAGAAAATATCTGTGCTGCGCCATTCCATTTCGTCAATAAAAAATCGCGGATTCAAGAAACCTGTGAATCCTTCTATGTGCGTAATGTAAGGTTCTTCACTTCGCCCGTCATTGGGAGTTTCCAATAACATAATGGTGCCCATGTGATCTTGGGTATTCGGGCCAATGAAATAGGTTTTGAGCAACTCGTTGTTCTTCCCGTAAATTTTCACTTCTTTGGCTGAAGTAGCCATTACGCTCATCATATTGTCGCGCATTTTTGAAGGAACATTTCCTCTTACACGAACATCATGAAAGCATTCGAGTAGCAGTTTAATAACATCTTTACGCGCGTTGAATTTTTTATTGATGGTCCATTCGGTACTTCCGTTTTTTCTTTCCAATAATGCTACATTTCCATTTCGATCTTGAATGGTAACTTTGGAGACAGAAGCGGTGTCTTCAATAGAAAACTGCATAAATGCATTGTCGCCTGTTGAGCTTTTTTTGCTCAATTTTGGGTAAAGATAAAAAGCTGTTCCTGCAAGAATTAAAAACAGAACGAGGAGAATAAGATTCTTTTTTTTCATATTAGTTCTGCTTGGTCCAACGTTTTTTCCTGGAGTAAACAACAGCAGAACCGAAGATGGCTAAGACTAAAAGAGGAGAGGCCGTATTCAACGTTTTCCAGTAATTTTTCTCTACTGAAATTTTATCCTTATTCAATTTTCTCACTTGAATGTTTCGAGAACGAACATCAATCAAACTAGCGTCGTCTAGAAGATAGTTCACGCAATTGAGAAGTAAATCTTTGTTGTCGTAAACCACACGTTTGAATTGCTTGCTGTACCCTAAAGGATAAGGATATTCCTTTCCGTCTTCCATTTGAACCTCGTTGTATGCAATATCTGAGTCAGCAATCACAATCATACGAGTAGGATCGCTATTCTCTCTGTACGCAATCTCAGGCGACTTACGAATACTATCTGGCAGGTAATCGTTGAATGCAGATGGAAATGTTCCCTCCATTAAAATTCCCATAACTTGATTGGGCTTGTTGTTCGTTTTGAAATAATCTCCAGTCTCTCGCAAGAGCTCTAAATCAATTCGAACAGGTGCTTTGAATTCCTTCGCTAAATCGGAAGAAAATAAAAATGGAATCTTGCGAATGTTTTTGTTTTGATTTACGGTGTCAAGTGATCCCGAGAACTCAGTGAATATTGGATCAAGATTCGCTGCAATCGGATGCGAGTGTTTTTCAGAAGTGAGAATAGGAGCGAAGTAGTTACTCTTTTCCACATAACTTCTTTGGTTACCCATAGGCCCGTTGTCAAGAATAATAGGAGCACCCTGGAAATCAATAACCATATTTCTGTTCAAGCGCACACCGTACTAGATCGGAAGAGCACACG
>JBEIFO010000156.1:0-5258 GCA_040382375.1 Crocinitomicaceae bacterium | reverse complement strand
CTGCTCCTTCTTGCTGTATGTTGAAATATAGGGGTAGAAAAAAACGCGCTTCGGAGGGACAATTCCCTTTATTCCTTTCAAATCGCCCATTTGAGCCAAGAATCCAGCTCCCGCTGGGTCTACAAAACTCCAATTGGCTTGAATACGTGTTCTTCTAATTTCACGAACGAAATTCACGTGCCAATGCTGTTCAGGCAGATTCGGGAAACGCAAAGCAGCATAAGGAATCTTAAATTCTGCAATCCAACCATCTTTAACAATCTTCGTTTTACAATCCCAAACGGCATTCCAAGAGGCGTCTTCGCCGTCGGAAGATTGCCGCGCATCATATTGCTCTCCCCTTGGAGAAACAGCAAACATGTATCCGGTTACCCCGTCTTTGTAGCAGTTCAAAGCAACACCCACATAGTCTGAATTCCCATCTCCGTCTCTTCCTGTCAATTGCTGAAGAATGCTATCTGGAGAAGGATCAAACGCATAGATTCCTATGTAAAGCGCTTCATTTGTGTAGACAACTCTAACTTCCGTGTTGTGTGTTTGAAGTCGGCCGGGATATGGCTGAAGTCCCCAAAACTGATCCGTCACTTCAGCACTAGCCCAAGCTTCATCGTTGAGCAGTCCATCCAAGACGGGTGCCTTCTCTGCTTTCACTGCATAAGCTGTTCGATTTGCCAACTGACCTGAGGCCAAAATAGCAAGTTGAAAAACAACAAAGAGCGCAAAAGATTTTTTCATTGGACTGCAAAACTACGATGTAGAACAAATGCAAAAAAATAATGTTTCCTAAACAGGTATAGAATTAACTTCGCAAACGAAATTTCAACATGAAAAATAGCATTTTATTCTTTCTATTCGTTTTCGGCATTGGAACAACAGCACTCGCACAAAACTATGCTGTAAGTGGTGAAATCCGCGATCAATCGACTGGTGAAAGCATTATTGGAGCAACTGTCTTTGTTAAAAGTAAGAACAGCGGATGCGTAACCAACAGCTTTGGATTTTATTCTCTTTCATTGCCGTCTGGAAACTACGAAATGGAAATGAGATGCGTGGGCTATGAAACATTGATAGCTCCATTGAAACTTCAAGCCAATGCTCACAAGGATTTCGAGCTTAAGCCAGTTTCGTTCACCGGTGGACCTGTGATTATTGAGGGAACACGCAAAGACAATGTAGGAAGCACCGACATGGGGAAAATTGAAATTGGAATAGACCAAATAAAAAAGATACCTGTTATTTTCGGTGAAGTAGATATCTTGAAAACCATTACTCTACTTCCAGGAGTGCAAAGCAGTGGTGAAGGAAACGCGGGTTTCTATGTTCGCGGTGGTGGGGTAGATCAAAACCTCATTCTTCTAGACAATTCTACCGTTTACAACGCCTCTCACCTTTTTGGATTTTTCAGTGTATTCAATGCAGATGCGGTAAAAAATATTGAGATTACCAAAGGGGGTGGCCCTGCTTCTTATGGAGGAAGACTTTCCTCTGTCTTAGATATTAATTTGAAGGAAGGAAATAGCAAATCGTATCATGGAGCCGGGGGTATTGGAACCATTGCCAGTCGTTTTACTGTTGAAGGCCCCCTTAAAAAAGACACTTCCTCGTTTATTCTTTCAGGAAGAAGAACGTACATAGATGTTCTGGCCAAGCCGTTTATGAATCCGGAAAGTGGCTTTAACGGATCTGGTTATTTCTTTTATGATTTAAATGCAAAATTCAATTACCGTCTTTCCAATCGCGACCAGCTTTTCGCGAGCATGTACACTGGAAAAGATGTTTTCTCATTCAATAGCGCAAATGCAGGTTTCTCAACTCGCATTCCTTGGGGAAACACAACGGGAACAATTCGCTGGGCGCACCAATCGGGAAGCAAACTTTTCATGAACGCCATTTTAACCTACACGGATTACAAATTTCAATTTGAAGGAAAACAAGACCAATTCACTTTCGGATTAAGCAGTGGTATTCGAGATTATGGAGCTAAAGTTCAGTGGAGCTACTTTCCTAATCCTACCCATCGCATGAAATGGGGAATGGATTACACCTATCACAAATTCACGCCGAACAATACTTATGCTTCAAGCGGAGACGTGAATTTTGATTTAGGAGAGCAGGTTAAATTGTATTCGCATGAAGCGGCTGCTTACTTCCAAGATGATTTCGATTTAAATGAAAAATGGAGAATCAATGCCGGAGTTCGCGTTCCCTATTTCATGCATGTGGGTCCTTTCACAAGATACACCTACCCTCCTTCAAATTCAAGCGTTGGAGGTTCTACAATCCCAATTACAACGGTGTATGACAAAAATGAAAAGGTTGCAGATTACTTCGGGTTTGAACCGCGATTTAATGCGCGTTATGCCATCAATAAAGCTTCTAGCTTCAAAATGGCTCTGTCTCGAAATCTTCAATTCATTACCCTTACGAGCCTTTCTCCTTCATCGCTGCCGACGGATGTTTGGTTGCCGAGTACAGACCGTTTGAAGCCACAGCTCGCTTCGCAAGTGAGTGTTGGATATTTCAGAAATTTCTTTGACGACAGCTGGGAGTCGAGCGTTGAACTGTACTACAAGGACATGCAAAACCAGAGCGACTACAAAGAAGGTTCTACGCCCGATCAAACTGTTGGCGACAACATTGACAATCTACTTGTATTTGGAAGAGGATATAGCTACGGTGCTGAATTCTTCATTAAAAAACGAATGGGCGATTTTTCAGGTTGGGTTGGCTATACTTGGGCCAAGACCATGCGCATATTCGAAGAGGTGAATAATGGCAAAGCCTATCCTACACGTTGGGACAGACGTCACGATTTAAATGTTGTTTTAATGTATACCCTTTCACCGCGAGTTGATTTAGGATTTGTGTTCGTCTATGCTACAGGAAATGCTATTACGCTTCCTATTTCACGTTATTTCTTTGAAGGAAATTTAGTTGAAGTGTATGGCGAAAGAAACAGTTTCCGCATGGCACCTTATCACCGCGCAGACTTTTCATTGAACGTAAAAGGAAAGCTAACGCGCTCTCGATTCGATGCTGAACTGAATCAAGTTGTGGAAGAGCCGCGCAAATTCCGTAGCAGCTGGAACTTCTCTGTGTACAACCTTTACAACAGAATGAATCCGTATTTCATCTACTTCGCAACAAAAGACAATGACAACGGTGGCTTCCAAATAACAGCAAGACAAGTCAGTCTATTCCCAATACTACCAAGCATTACTTGGAACTTTGAATTCTAATTTTGAAATCACTACTTAAACTCAATTATCTTTTTTGGAAATATCGTGGACGACTGCTCCTAGGAACCTTGTTCATTGTTCTTTCCACTGCCTTCAATGTCTATGCGCCCATTGTGGTAGGAGAAGGTGTTGACTTTCTTGCCGAAGCCCTAAGCGCTGCGCAAGGTAAAATTCAAACCATTCATTACCCTGAAACACTTGCGCTATGTAGAACTTGGTTTGGACTTTCTAACGACATTCCAGAAGTCAGAAACAACAGTGCATTCAATGATTGGGTAATCTACATTGCAATACTTATTGCCGGTCTCTATTTGTTCTTTTATCTCTTCAAAGGAATTTTTCTTTTCTTCCAAAGACAAACACTCATTGTTATGTCGCGATGGATGGAATTCGATATAAAAAACTCCATCTATGCGCACTACCAAAAATTAGACGTTTCGTTTTACAAAGTCAATCGTACGGGTGATCTCATGAACAGAATTAGCGAAGATGTTGGACGTGTTCGTATGTACCTCGGCCCAGCTGTCATGTACACGTTGAACCTAATCGTTCTCTTCGCCATGTGTATAGGCATTATGTACAAAATTTCTCCTAAGCTTACGTTTTACACCTTGCTTCCACTGCCTTTCATGATGATCGGAATTTTTCTTGTTAGCAGAAGAATTAATAAGAAGACAGAGCGCGTTCAACGTCAGCAAAGTGAACTTTCAACCACTGTTCAAGAAAGTATGAGTGGCATACGAGTGCTGAAAGGATTCGGTCTAGAAAATCACTTTATTGAGCATTTCTTCAAGCAAAGTCAGTCCTATAAAAAACTACAAATGCACTTGGTGAAAACAGATGCTTTGTTTACACCTGTTATTGGAATGCTCGTTGGACTTTCTACTCTGCTCACGCTATACATTGGTGCCCGTGAGGTTGCTGCTGGAAATATTACTTATGGAGTCATTGTACAATTTATATTTTACGTCAACCTTCTCACCTGGCCGTTTGCAAGTGTGGGATGGGTAACAAGTTTGGTATTGAAGGGAGAAGCGAGTATGACGCGTATCCTCGCATTTTTAAATCAGTCTTCTGCCATTCCAAGCGGTAACGAAACCGTTCAAACATTTGAAACCCTTCAATTTAAAAATGTCTCTTTCACCTATCCTGAAACGAACATTGAAGCACTTTCAAACCTGAGCTTAGAAATACACAAAGGGAAAACCGTTGCCTTTATTGGACACACGGGCTCTGGAAAATCTTCTATTGTTCAGTTACTCATGAAAGCATATATGCCAACATCTGGAACTATTTCAATGAATGGAATTGACATTGCTCAATTGGAAACCAACGCCTACAGAAGCCTCATGGGCATTGTTCCGCAAGATGTTTTCTTGTTCTCAGATACTATTGAAAACAATATTCGCTTTGGAAATGGGAATGCTACGTTAAATGAAATTACACGGGCTGCGCAAACAGCAGATTTACACGAAAACATTCTTGGCTTCGAAGAAAAATATGAAACACTTCTTGGAGAACGAGGCATTAATTTGAGCGGTGGACAAAAGCAAAGACTTTCAATATCTCGAGCTATTATTTCAAATCCGGAAATTCTACTTCTCGACGATTGCCTTTCGGCTGTCGACACTCAGACTGACGAGAAGATTATGCGCGGACTAAAGAAAATTAGAGACGGGAAAACGAATATCATTGTTTCCCATCGTATCAGCAGTGTTCATCATGCCGATAAAATTTTCGTACTGCAACAAGGTCAGCTCGCAGAAAGCGGAACTCACGAGGAATTACTCGCTCATAATGGACTTTATTCTGAACTTGTTGAGCTTCAAAAAATACAAGAGAACTAAATAGCCTTCAGGGTGTTTTAATTTTATGAATGTATTAGTCACAGGAGGAACCGGTTTTATTGGAAAGCAAATTATTCAAGCGTTGTTGGAAAAGGGACATGCTGTCACAAACCTAACCACACAGCGCAAACAAGAAGGACGTGTTTCCGAAATGTTCCAACATGTCTATTGG
>JBEIFO010000155.1:0-5274 GCA_040382375.1 Crocinitomicaceae bacterium | reverse complement strand
GGGTTCAATGAAATACGCTCTTCAATTGCAAGTACCGTGTCTTTCCGGAAACGCGCCATGAGCTCCTGCTTCTCGTAATCGTGAAATGTATCTACAATTTCATCTGCGAATCTCACAAAACCATAAATGGCATAAATAGGATTTCTAATTTCTTTTCCAAGGGTGCGAATGCCAAGGCTAAAACTCGTGCTGTATGCATGAGTAGTTAATCTACTGCAATCAAACGAGACATTATCGAATAGTGGTTTTCCTGTCATGATTTAGGATTGAAAAAGAAGTTTGTTCATGGTCTCTGCCGCTAATTGTCCACTGATAATACTTGGAGGCATTCCTGGTCCGGGAACAGTAAGCTGGCCTGCGTAAAAAAGATTATTTAGTTTTTTACTACGCATAGCAGGTTTTAAAATAGCAGTTTGTTTTAACGTGTTTGCGAGCCCATAGGCATTCCCTTTAAAACTATTGTATTCCGAAATAAATTCTTCGTGAGCGAAACTTCGTTTATATACGATGTGTTCACGAAGAGATTCCCCCGTTCGTTTTTCAATGCGCTCAATCATGTTATCTAGATATTTTTCTCTCAAAGCTTCGTCACTACTTAAGTCCGGAGCAACGGGTACGAGTAAAAAAATATTCTCACAATTTTCAGGAGCAACTGAATCATCTGTTTTGGAAGGAACACATGCGTAGAAAAGTGGCTGTGAGGGCCACTGCGGATTGTCATAAATTTCTATAGCGTGCTGATCAAAGGGTTCGTCGAAAAATAGATTGTGATGCAATAGATTTTTCACACGCTTGTTTACTCCCAGATAAAATAAAAGGGAAGAAGGTGACATTGTTCTCGATTTCCAATAGTCTTCTGAATAGGTGCGGTCGTTTGGTGCAAGCATTTTTGTTTCCACATGGTGGTAATCTGCACAAGCAATAACAGCGTCTATCTCAAAATTCCCCGTAGACGTGATAATGCGCTTTGCCTTTCTGTTGAGCGATTCAATTTGCGAAACATTGTTGTTGTAATGGAAGGTAACGCCTAATTTTTTCGCGACCTTTTCCATAGCCTTGGGAATTTCACCCATTCCCTTGTGCGGGTACCAAGTGCCTAATTCAAGGTCTGCGTAATTCATAAGACTATAAAGAGCAGGCGTCTTTTCGGGTTTTGCGCCGAGAAATAGGACTGGGAATTCCAATAACTGGATTATTTCGGGGTGTTTGAAATATTTCCGAATGTGTGATGAAATGGAATTGAAAAGATGAATCCTCACTGCAGCTTTCAACAATTTTAAATCAAGAAATTCTGTAGCTGATAGGGATGGTTTCCATACGAATTCTCCCATACCCGTATCGTATTTGTATTTCGCTTCCGAAAGGAATTTCTTGAGGTTTTCTTTGCTACCTGATTCGAGTAATTCTAGTTTGTCACCTAATTCCTCTGCGGATGCGGGAATATCTAATATTTTGTTTGAAAAGTAAACTCGGTAGGACGGGTCTAATCTTTCTAGGGAGTAGTAATCACTTCTTTTTTCGCCATATTGTTCGAAGAACTGATCGAAAACTTCAGGCATCCAATACCAACTGGGGCCCATGTCGAAAACGAAGCCTTCATTTTCAAACACTCGACATCTGCCACCAGGTGTGGAATGTTTTTCGAACACGTGCGTTTCAAATCCTAGTTGGGCTAATCTACACGCTGCAGACAATCCGGCAAATCCAGCACCAACGACTGCAACTCTTTTCTTCATAATTCTAAAACAACTGAATATGCTATTTGTTCTTTTGGTTTTGTTAAAAAAGGTTTGCCTTTTTCTAATGTGCACTCCGCTATTTAACACGTAATTTTTGGCCTGCCTTTAATTTTGACGAGGACTTAATACCATTGAGTTTGCAGATTTTCGATACTGTTGTTTTGTTTTTGGAGGCAATGCTAGTTAATGAGTCGCCTTTTTTTACAGTGTAATATTTCTTTTCACTATTTTTTTTGGAGTTGCTATTTGATTTAGTCTCTCTGCTTTCTTTATTGGTTTTAGCTGTTTTTGTTTGCTGGCTTGCAGGGGCTTTGGTGGGCGTGTATAGGTTTTTTTGTGTGAGATAAAAATCTTTTGATTTCAGCGATTTTTTATTCGGAATAATGAGGTATGCGGGATCGAAAGGATTGCCGAGGAAACGAGTTTCAAAATGCAAATGTGCTCCAAACGAATGCCCTGTGTTACCGCCTAGTCCGAGCAAATCTCCAGCTTGAACATATTGCCCTGAAACAACCATTCTAGCTGACATGTGCGCATACAACGTTTCAAGTCCGTTCGGATGCCTTACCACAACCACGTTCCCATAGCTATCGCTGAATTGGGAGATGCGTACGAGACCTTCGAAAGCACTTGAAATAGGATCGCCTGTTTCCAAATCTAAATCCAATCCTGCGTGTAATCTTCCCCAACGAGGTCCAAAAGGAGACGTTTGGTGACCTTTGGCAAGAGGGAAAACAAAATCACAACTGTCATTAGCAAGTCTGAAATAAATAGCAGAATCGTTGGTGAAGTTGACATTTCTTCTCTTGTGCCAAATATTCTGAGTGTCCCAATTTAGATATCTGTAATAACTTGGAATCATTAGAAGAGAATCAGCTACTCCGTGAAGGTTGAGTTCTATTTGGGTTAGATCAACTGACGGATTGAACTTGGTTTTTTTTGGCTTTAGAAACTCAGCGGCGTTCGACCACGATGACGTATCTGCCATTAATAGCAAGGCGGATTCAACTCCTCCTGATGGCTGCGCATGCGAGAAAAGTGCTGAAAGAGCAATGACTACAACTATTGAAATTTTCCTAAACATCTTCTGCTAAAATAAGAATTAATTTCTTATTTAGTATGGACTTTATTTTCGGAGATTTGCATTATGAATAAAGTTGACTTACTTGTTATTTCTGCACATCCCGATGATGCTGAAATTAGTGCAGCAGGAACTATTATTAAATCAGTAAAAGAAGGAAAGATTGTGGCATTGGTGGACCTGACACAAGGTGAGCGCGGCACACGTGGAAGTGCGGATTTGCGCATGATAGAAGCGCAGAAGGCGTCGGAAGTTATGGGGACACATTTCAGAGAAAATTTGGAATTGGCCGATTGCTTTTTTACCGATACTGAAGAAAACAAAATGCGTATCATAGATGCGATTCGGAAATATAGACCGGAAATTGTTTTTACCAATTCCCTGCGTGATCGTCATCCAGATCACGCTCGAGCGGCTAAGTTGGTGGCAGATTGTTGCTTCTATGCAGGCCTTCCGAAGATCGTTACCAAACATACGGCATGGCGTCCACGCGCATGGTATCATTTCAATCAAGATTATTACAACACGCCGGATTTCGTAATTGACATTACGAAACAAATGGACTTGAAAATTGAAACTTTAAAATCTTTTTCAAGTCAGTTTTTCGACCCGAATTCGGAAGAGCCGAACACACCTATTTCAGGAAAGGAGTTTTTTGATTTCGTTAAAGGAAGGGCAATGGATTTTGGTCGGCTTGCGGGTTACGAATATGCTGAAGGATTCGTTTGCTCGAGACCTATTGGAATGCGTGATATTTTCAACTTAGATTGACAATTCTTTTTTCTTCAATCTGAAAAATAAAAAAGTCTGAACGAGGCTCTGAGAAATAAAGGCTGCTGATGCAGCTATGCATGCGCCATTTAAATGATCGGTAGGTATAAGTAAAGATGAGCAGAGAATGGCTATAACAAATCCTGTTGCGGCCGAGTAAAAGTTGTTTTGATGAAGGCCTCTTCCAGAAAATAAATGCGCAATTGAAACAGTAATGGTGTTCGCAATAATACCCGGTACTAGAAAGAAAAAACCTTCTTTAATAAACGCAATGTCGAAGTTCACGAATGGGGCTAACCAGTTGTTTGGAACAACTAGAAAGCAGAGTGTGCCGAAGACGGTTGTTGTTACGCCAAGCATTAGGTAGCGTCTGGTAAGCAAAAGGTGTTCGCTGAAATCGGATGATTGCGCAACGCGAGATGCAAGAATAGACGACAAACTTTTCACGACAGACCAAAGTGCTTCAGCCACATACATTAGAATGGAAAAAACGCCAGTGAAAATTTTACCTTCAGCGCCGAGGTTCTCGAGAAAATACAAGTAAGAGCGTTGATTTCCCAAATGGAAAATATTCCCCAATTGTGCATATCCACCCAGCTTTGCGGTTTGTCGTAAATCGTTTTTCGACAAATCAAAACGCATCTTTTTCCAGACATGTGGAGTGAGAAAAAAACCAACAGTTGCAGTTACAACAAAAGACAGCAGTTGTCCTGAAATGAACGCAAGAATTCCCCAGTCGGTTGACATATAAAAACAAGCAACGAAGAGCAGGGAAGAAAAAGACTGAGTGAAAAGGAGAATTTGATAGGACTCGATTTTTTCTTTTCCTAATAGGATCATTTGCTGCAGAACGAATAGCGATTGCAAAGTTCCAAGAAGCAAAGTAAATCCAATGAAAGGAGCACCTAGGACTAGCAATAAAACAAAAGTTATAATTGCGCTTATAGCGATCCAAATAATGGAGGGCAATGCAATTTTGTTTTCGCCAATTCGCGGGATCAAATAGATGAGTGCGCCTCCTCCAATAAACTGACTGAGGGTTGCAACGATAAGAATTCCGAAATTGATTAACGCAATGGTGCCCTGTCCTTCAACATGAACGAAATGCAAATTCATAATCACCAAGAGCAACGCCGAAACCAGTCCGAACGCACGATTCAATATGGAAAGATATTCTACTCTCTTCATTTGTTCAGTGCTTGTTCGTATGCGTTCATGAATTGTTTTCCAACTGCCTCGAAAGAAAAATGATTCGTTGCGTATTCAGAAATTTCTTCGCGATTAATCTCATTCAATTCGCTGTGAGATTCATTTAGTGCATGCAAAAGTTGCGCTTCATTTTTCGCATCAATGAGTTTGTTCCATTTGCAGAAGCCCATGTGCTCTGCAATTCCTCCAACGCGAGTAGCAATAACGTTCATTCCACTGGCCATAGCCTCAATCATGACCAAAGGTAAATTTTCATAGTTGCTGAAAAGGACAAAGGTGTGAGAGACGTTCATTTTTTGCGCAACTTCCTCTTGATTCAGCGTTCCGAAAAAGATGATACTATTTTTTCGAATCCCTATTTCCAAACTTCTTTTTTTCCAATGTGGAATATCACCATCGCCGCCAAGTTCTAAGATAACGTCTTCCGTTTGGTCAGAGAATATTTTCCAAGCGCTAAGAATTCCTTCAATGTTT
>JBEIFO010000154.1:0-5299 GCA_040382375.1 Crocinitomicaceae bacterium | reverse complement strand
TGTTCGTTTCCGATATAAGCAACAGTTTCCTCAAGTATATCCCACCCTTGTCTTCCCATGGCTTCGTAAAAAGCCAAATTCGGCTTATACGCCACTGCAAACTCTCGAGTGGCATCAATAATCGCCTTATTGAATTCAAGCGCGCTAACACCCGCTGGAAGCTTCGATGGGTCTGTATCCAATCCAACGCACAAGAAACTCTTTCTTGAACGAATTAATTCTACCAATTTCGACTTGTTCATTTTATGAATTTCCTTCCTTAAGTTTTTCTGTGTTCTCTGCTAATTTCAATGCTTCAATGACTTCGGCTATTTCACCATTCATAGCAGCATCTAGATTGTACAACGTCAAATTTATTCTATGATCTGTAACCCGTCCTTGGGGATAGTTGTAAGTTCTAATCTTCGCGCTGCGGTCACCCGTGCTCACCAAAGACTTTCGCATGCGTGAACGCTCCTCGTGTCTGCGATTCACTTCCGCTTCGAATATTCGTGAGCGAAGCATGGTCATGGCTTTGTCTAAGTTTTCGTGCTGGCTTCTTCCTTCCTGACAAGCAACAACAACTCCGGTTGGAAGGTGGGTCAAACGAACGGCAGATTCCGTTTTGTTTACGTGCTGTCCACCTGCACCACTTGCGCGATAAGTATCTCTGCGTATATCTGACATGTTTATGACCACATCGAATTCTTCTGCTTCAGGCATAACAGCGACTGTTGCCGCCGATGTATGAACACGTCCTTGCGTTTCGGTTTGTGGAACACGCTGCACGCGGTGCACGCCGCTTTCAAACTTCATGGTGCCATACACCTCATCACCTTCCACCTTGAACGAAACCTCTTTGAACCCACCCATGGTTCCTTCACTCAAATTCAACACTTCAATTTTCCAACCTTTGTCTTGAATGTACCGTGTGTACATTTTATAAAGGTCTCCTGCAAAAATAGAAGCTTCATCTCCGCCCGTTCCGGCGCGGATTTCGACAATAACGTTCTTGGTATCTTCTGGATCTTTTGGAATAAGAAGAAACTTTATGGCCTCTTCCATTTCAACAATCTTCGGAGATAACTCGTTGTATTCTTCTTGTGCCATCTCTTTCAAGTCGGCGCTTTCGTTGCTGTACAGAATTTCCTTTACGCCTTTCAAATCGTCGAGCGCCTTTTTGTATTCGAGGTAAACAATGTTGATTTTTTCCAACTCGCGATACTCGCGCATAAGTGTCGGATACTTTTTCATATCGGCAATAACCGTAGGGTCGGTAATGCTCTTTCCCACTTCACTGTATCTATCTGAAATAGCCGACAAACGATCTATCAACTCCATACTTTCGATTTAATATTGAAATGTTCCGTGCTCGGAACGAATTTCCAATGTGTTTCCTTCACCTGCTTCCACACGGCCAATAATTTGCGCTGCGCATCCAAACTGATCAGCGTAATTGATAATTTCCAAAGCGGTTTCTTCATCGGTATAAAACTCCATGCGGTGTCCCATGTTGAAGACTTTGTACATTTCCTGCCAAGGTGTTTTCGATTCTTCTTGAATCATTTTAAACAGCGGCGGAATAGCGAACATGTTGTCTTTCACAATGTGAACATTGTTGGTGAAGTGAAGTACTTTCGTTTGTCCACCTCCGCTGCAATGCACCATTCCTTTAATCTTATCTCTTCTGTTCGACAAAATTCTCTTAACTATTGGGGCGTATGTTCTTGTTGGTGAAAGAACTAACTTACCTGCGTTCAATTCCGAATCGTGCACATAATCGGTGAGGGTGTATGATCCTGAATAAACCAAATCCTTTGGAATTGCACTATCGAAAGACTCTGGATACTTCACAGTAATTCCGTTGTAGAACACATCGTGACGTGCAGAAGTAAGCCCGTTACTTCCCATTCCTCCGTTGTATTCTGTCTCGTAAGATGTTTGTCCATAAGACGCCAAACCAACAATGACTTGTCCTGCAGCAATATTGGCATTGTCAATCACCTCGCCTCTGCGCATGCGACAAACAACGGTTGAGTCAACAATAATGGTACGCACCAAATCACCCACATCTGCGGTTTCTCCGCCGGTGGTGTGAATCTTTACGCCGTGTTTTTCTAATTCATTGCAGAGTTCTTCCGTTCCCGAGATGATTGCTGAGATAACTTCACCAGGAACAAGATTCTTGTTTCTTCCGATGGTGCTGCTCAGCAAAATATTATCAATGGCACCCACGCACAAAAGGTCGTCTATGTTCATGACAATAGCGTCTTGTGCAATTCCCTTCCACACAGAAAGATCTCCTGTTTCTTTCCAGTAGATGTAGGCTAAAGAAGACTTCGTTCCCGCACCGTCGGCATGCATTACGATGCAATGCTCTTCACTTCCGGTTAGGTAGTCGGGTACAATTTTACAAAAGGCCTTTGGAAAAAGACCTTTGTCTAAATTTTTAATAGCAGCATGAACGTCTTCTTTGGAAGCGCTTACTCCTCTGCTATTGTATCTGTTTTCGGCTTGACTCATATATAAATAAAAAGGGCTGACAGCGAGTGTCAGCCCTTTCATTAGTTTAATTGCTATTTACTTGGAACGTAGTCCGTTCTTAGGATTCTGAATGTTGTGCGACGATTCAACTGATGAGCGCGCTCACTAGCCTCGTTGTCGGTGAGAGCGCCAATGAACGCCTCATTTAATATGGTTCCAACTGGGAATTCAGTGAAAGTCTCCGGAGACAAACGATCACCTTCTTTTATTGTACGCGGCTCACTTTCACCCTTTCCTTTTGCAACTAATCTATCAGCTGCAATTCCTTTAGAAGTAAGGTATTTCACGCAAGTCTCTGCACGAGCTTGAGATAGTCTGTCGTTACTTGGTGTATCACCGCGAGCATCTGTGTGTGATTCTAACTGAACAACAAATGTTGGATTCTCGTTTAAGATGTTCAACAAGTAGCTCAATGAGTCAGCACTGTTCACTTCGTCGTTGATCAACAATTCTGATTTCGTGAAAGGATACAATACAGTAGGCATTGGGTATTCCTTTCCAATTTCAACAGGTATTAAGAAATAATCTTGCTGGTAGTTAGTCGACTCTTTTGCTCCTTTTGTAGAGAATTTGTCAGCAGTACCAATATAATTCTCTTTCTGAATGTCAACAGTGTACTTCGTTTCAATCTTAACTTTTGTTTTGTCTAAGAAGAAACTACCATTTGCATCGGTAACAACATTATATGTTGATCCGTCAGTACCTACTATAGTAACTTTGCAACCTGACAAAGTGCTCATTGTTTTCTTATCGAAAGCAGTACCGGTCATCGTGAACTCCAATGGACGTTCGTAAATGTGCCAAATATCGTCTTTCCCTTTTCCACCTGGACGATTTGAAGAGATGTAACAAGCAAAAATACCTTCCATTAGAACCCCATCTGCAACTGGCTTTTTGTCAATGATAAACGCAAAGTCATCTGAAGAAGAATTGATTGGAGATGGCATGGCAGTTACATCAGAGAAAGTCATTTCCCCTGTTTTTTTTGCCTTGAAAATATCCAATCCACCTAAACCTGGGTAACCGTTTGATGCAAAATAAAGAGTTCCGTCTTCACCCAAATAAGGATAATATTCATCACCTGGAGTATTTACTGAGGCAAGATTCGTTAGGTTACCCCATTTCTTAGCCTTCTTATCGTAAGTCATGTACCACAAATCTCTTCCGCCCTTTGAGCCATGCCCTCGCAAGTCTGAAACGAAAATCAAATACTGCTCATCGGCTGAAAGACATGACTGTCCAACTCGCGTTGAATCGTCTATTTCTCTGTTTATTTCTGGAAATGAAATTATTTTAGGATCCGAAAACGTTAATTTCTCAGCATTTAAATCCGCTTCGACCTTATCCTTTTTATCCTCCTTAACTTCTTCCTTCTTAATCGACATTCTATCAGAATACCAAATATCACATCCCATTCTCGCCTTTGGTTCATAGCCACATCTTGTAAAAAATAAGGTTTTGTAATCCTTGTCGAATGCACCAGTAGCCTCATTACCTTCAGTATTAACTACCAATACCGGATGTGGTGCCGCTTGAAAAGTGAATTTTTTATCCATTTTCACAAAATAAACATCCTTTAAATCGTCTCCATTAATAGGACTTGCTATACTTCCCATTGATTCCTTGCGGGAAGAGGTAAATACAAACTCATCCCATTTCTTGGATGCATAGGCTAATCCGAAATCTTCCTCTGTGGTGTTCAATTTTTCTACGTTTGTAGCTATGTATCTCGACTTGTCTGATTTTTTCCCTTCAGCCTTTGCATTAATGCAAGTCTGTATGCGCATTTCAGCAATGGCCGCATTTCCGCCACGTTCTTTGTATTTGTTGTATTGTACAATGGCATCTTCCAATCGCCCCATTTCCTGCAAGGCTAAACCGTAGTTCAAATAAACATCTGCTGTTTTCTTATCGTACTTCGCATTGATCGCCTTATCGTAATAGTCCAAACTCATTCCATAGCGCTTGGTATTTCTGTAGCACTCTGCAATATTGTATAGAACACGAGCCTTTTCGTCAATGTTCTTAATTTTGGTAACTTCACTTATATACAACTTAGCGGCACTGTTATACCCTTGTACAGCAAACTCGATATCTGCTTGTTTAATCTTTTTATTCTGAGCATTTGCCAATGTTGCCAATGACAAACAAACAAACAAAACCAAGAAAGATTTGAAAAATCTCATACGCGATGTTTTAGTCTAGTTAAAAGTTAGTAATTGCGAAAATAATCAAAATTGTCAATTTTCCCTACAAAATCGAAAATATCTACAATCCCTTAGCATGTGAACAAAAGCTCACGCATTTTCGGTATTGGCCAAGTGTTGTCATCCACAATCTGCTCCAACGCATCGGCGGCATCACGAGCTGCATCCATCAACGGCTTAATCTTATGACAATATATATCTGCCATTTTCTCAGTATTGCTGTGATTCACTTTACCCTGCTCAACAACAATTCCTTCGGTGCAAGCTTTTAAACTGTTGACGTGTTGAGAAATCTCGGTAATTAAATCCAATTGCGTCTTCGTTAATGTCTTAAATTCCTTTGCGGCAAGAATGGCCTTCATTCCTGTTACATTTTGAATTAACTCACTTTGATATCTCAAAGCTGCCGGAATAATCTGATTTACGGCCATGTCTACAACAATCTCCGCTTCAATTTCACGACGACGTGCGTAGTTCTCCACTTCAATTTCATAACGTGCATGGATTTCTTCGTTGGTTAACACGTTTAATTTCTCGAACATGGCAATAACCTTCTTGTCCTTCCAAAC